>NZ_JCACKO010000118.1:129379-240671 GCF_059505445.1 Brasilonema angustatum
TATCTGGACAGTTCCCGAACCCTAATCTGGACAGTAGTACACTTCAAGCGGACAGCTTATCTGGACAGTTCCCGAACCCTAATCTGGACAGTAGTACACCTCAACCTCAACAGCTTACTCTTGAATTATTTCCTCCCATCAAAAAAGAATCCTTGGAAGAGCGATTAGCGAACATAGGTAAACAAACCGAACCAGAGGAAATCAAAACTTTAATCCTTGAGTTGTGTCAAATAAAACCTCGCTCATCCAGTGAATTAGAATCTTTATTGAAACGAAAGCGAAAATCTTTATTACACCAATGTCTAAAACCTTTAATTGATAAGGGTTTGCTTGAATATACAAATCCTGAAAAACTGAATGATCCTTATCAAACTTACCGCACTACTCAAAAATAAATTATACTTTTATCCCAATTATGCCGAAGCCAGGGGAACACAAAACCGTTCAAAGCCGTATTATTGCTTACGCCCAAGAAATCGGCTGGAAATTTGTATCTCGTGAGGAAGCGGAAACTAGAAGAGGCTTTAATAACCACAGTGGCAAAATTCAAGAAAAAGCCGCCCAAGCTTCCATCTATTTTAATGATATTCTCTATCAAAAAGTCCGCCAATTTAACCCCAAGTACAGCGAAGCCCAAGGGGTACTTATCGCCCTACTAAGTAACCTACCTACCGACATCTATGGAAATCGAGACTTCCTCACCTATCTCCGTAACCAAGGCAAATATTTCTACGCTGCTGAAAATCGCGAACTTGACCTAAAACTAATTGAATATGACGATCCTACCCTAACCGCAAATACCTACGAAGTCACCGAAGAATACTATATTCATAACGGCAAATACGGCACACGAGAAGATGTAGTTTTTTTGATCAACGGTATTCCTATCCTGGTCATCGAATGCAAAAACGCTACTAAAGACGAAGCCATAGCTTTAGGTATTGACCAAATCCGCCGCTACCACATTGAAACCCCAGAGTTATTTGTTCCCCAGATGATTTTTACTGCCACCGAAGCCATTGGCTTTTCTTATGGGGTGACATGGAATACTGTGCGGCGCAACATCTTTAACTGGAAAGCAGAACAAATCGGTCAACTAGAAGCAAAAATTAAGAGTTTTTGTCAACCTGACTATATTCTCAAACTCCTGCAAAATTATATTCTCTTTGCAGAAAAAGAAGAAACTCTGCAAAAATTTATTCTGCGTCAACACCAAAGCACCGCCATTGAGAACGTCATTCAACGCTGTCACGATCCTGAACACACCAAAGGACTTGTCTGGCATACCCAAGGCAGTGGTAAAACCTTCACCATGATTAAAACGGCGGAAATGCTCTTTAAATCCCCACAGAGCGATAAGCCGACAATTCTGCTGATGATTGACCGCAACGAACTAGAAGATCAAATGCTCAGAAACCTGATTAACTTGGGGCTGAATAACGTTCAACACGCTGATCGCATTACCACCCTAAATCAACTATTAAAAGATGATTATCGGGGCATCATCATTACCATGATCCATAAATTCCGCGATCTGCCCGTCAACATTAACCTGAGAAAAAATATTTATATTTTGATTGACGAAGCACACCGCACCACGGGGGGTGATTTAGGAACATTCTTGATGGCAGGACTACCTAATGCCACTTTTATTGGCTTTACTGGCACACCCGTAGATAAAACTAGCTACGGTAAAGGCACATTTAAAACCTTCGGTACAGATGACGAACAGGGCTATCTGCATAAATACTCTATTGCCGAAAGTATCGAAGACGGAACAACACTACCCCTATACTACAACGTTGCCCCCAACAAGATGCTTGTGCCAAGTGAACTCATGGAAAAGGAATTTCTCAACTTGGCAGAAACGGAAGGCATTAACGATATTGCCGAATTAAATAGAATTTTAGATCGTGCCGTCAATTTAAAAAACTTCCTCAAAGCTGATCAACGAGTGGATCAAGTAGCGAAATATGTCGCCAACCATTACACCCAAAACGTTGAACCACTTGGCTATAAAGCCTTTTTAGTTGCTGTTGACCGTCCTGCCTGCGCTAAATATAAACAAGCCTTAGATAAATATTTGCCTCCCGAATATTCCGCAGTTGTTTATACCGGAAACAATAACGATAGCCAAGAACTCAAAGCCTACCACATCGACGACAAAACCGAGAAACAAATCCGTAAAAACTTCGTTAAATTTGGGGAATATCCGAAAATTCTGATTGTTACTGAGAAACTGCTAACAGGTTTTGATGCTCCCCTGCTTTATGCCATGTATCTCGATAAACCCATGCGAGATCATACATTGTTACAGGCGATCGCTCGTGTCAATCGCCCCTACGAAAGCGAAGCCCAGGAGATGATGAAACCACATGGCTTTGTGCTAGATTTTGTGGGCATTTTCGACAAACTGGAAAAAGCCCTTGCCTTTGACAGCGAAGAAATCAACGCTATTATCAAAGATTTGAACCTGCTCAAAACCTTATTTAAAAACAAAATGGAGCAGCAAACCCCAATTTATTTGAGCTTGATTCAGCACAATTTTAACGATAAAGATGTAGATGATGTCATTGAGCATTTTCGAGATCAAGAACGCAGAAAAGCCTTTTTCAAAGCCTATAAAGACTTAGAAATGCTTTATGAAATTATCTCACCTGATGCTTTCCTTCGCCTTTACATGGATGACTATGCTACCCTTTCCTCTATCTATGAAGTAATCCGCAAAGCCTACAGTAAAAGAGTTTATGTCGATAAAGCGTTGCAGCGCAAGACGGATGAACTCGTACAAAAACATATTGGCACAACTGCGATCGCATCTGTAACAGATTTCGTTGAAATCAATGCTCAAACCCTGGAAGCCATCAAAAATAAGCAGGGGGGAAAAACCACCAAAGTCATCAACCTCATCAAAAGTATCGAAAAAACTGCCGAAGAAAACCCCGATGACCCTTTTATGATTGCAATGGCGGAACGAGCCAAAACCATTCAAGAAAATTTTGAAAACCGCCAGACTAATACCCAAGAATCTTTAGAGACATTGCTTGAAGAAATTAACCAAAATGAACAGCGCAAGAAAGAACAGGCAAGAAGGGGCTTTGATAGTTTAACGTTTTTTGTCTTTCAAACCTTACAGGATGCAGGCATTAATAATCCTGAAGCCGTGAGTAATCAGATAAAACAAGCTTTCATCGAGTATCCCAATTGGCGAACCAGTGAGGCAGAATTAAGAGAGTTGCGCAAAGAAGTCACTTTCGCAATTTTTGCTGAAATCGATGATTTAAATCAAGTGACAGCAGTTGTTGATAAACTATTTACACTGTTGAGTAAAGCCTATGACCTCTGAAGACAAAGTAACCTTCAAAGCAAGAGTCTGGCAGTGGGCAAAAAAACTAGATGTTAAAGTCCAGTCAATTATGTTGCGGTCTATGCAAAACAAGTGGGCATCCTGCTCATCTTCGGGACGCTTAACTTTCGACACATCAGTATTAGAGTTACCGATTCACCTTCAAGACTACGCGATCGTCCATGAGTTATTGCACCTTCAAGTTCCCAATCATGGGAGACTATGGCAATGTTTGATGCAGGCTTACTTGGGTGATTATGAATCTTCGGAACAAGAATTAAAAAAAATTACCAGCAAGCAGCAGAAAAAGACTTGTAAATAATAAAAACTATAATTCAAAACAGACCGAAGCCATTGAAATGGCTATCTTTGTATAATTTTTTGCCACTTCAGCATCTCCCCAAACGGTAGAAAACAACGTTGACACCATCCATCCACCCACAACGCCGGAACTTTAAACCTTGCCCCACAGTTTGGACATTCTGACAGTAGCCCTAACTGGTGGCTCGCGCACCCCCGCGTCACTTTAAACTGCCACTCAATCCGGTGACAAGGTGACTGGACATAACAAGCCCCACACAACCGAATTGGTTCAAGATTCATCCCCACTCCAGCAGGTGGCAACATCTGCTCTAACCTATCGGCATTAACCCCCACCACAGTAGCTAACGCCTCCAACTGCTGACGACTAGGAGGGGGATTAAAGCGAAACTTTTCCCATCGGGCGATCGCTCCCCCAAGTCCCGCCGCTTTACCTAACCCAGTGGGTGTTAATTCATTTGCTCGTCGAAACCTTCCCAAAAAATGACTCAAACTTTCCCCTTCCAATGGTTCAACTTGAAACAACCAGGGTTTAATATCTTCCGCTTCCATCACTTATATTCAGTAGCAACTTCCTTCAAAGTTTCTAAGTCAATCTTTTGTAATCCGTTTTTCAAAGCCCGAATCGCAGACTCTCGCAAAATCATATCCATCAAACCGATATAGCCACCCGTCGCTTCTCCCAAAGTCTTCAACATTGTCTTACTCGAAAGATTAGAAGCAACTGGTAACTTTAAAATTTGCTTCTCCCAAATATCCACCGTCCGCTTAAAATCTTCCCCCGACATTTTCCCAAAACGGTGACAAGAGCGAAAACGGTTGTAAACCTGCTCATCCCGCTTAATCACAGCGTCTAATCGGTCAGTACCAACCAAAATCACCGCTATTTCCAACTTGTCAAAAATATCACGCACTTCCGCAAAAGTTTTCGGTTTGAAACGGTCGGCTTCATCAATAATCAACATTTCAACCCCACAACCTTTAAGAACACGCAGCGTTCTATCCCGAATTTCCGCTACTGTTCCTTTAGTTACTTGGTACTTCAAATGTTCCATAATTACCCCAAACAACTCCTTAGCGCCGCACTCTTGGGGAATTTGGATATAAGCCACAGGTACAGTTGGTGGTTTTCCAGCTGACTGAAGAGGTTTATTTCTTAACCTATAGGCATCACAACCCATAGTTTTACCAGTTCTTGACTCACCTACAACACGCCCAGACTGACGTGATTGGCGCTTTCCTTCCAACCAGTCATGAAGAATTTGTACTTGTTCAAGTGGGACAAAACCCTTACGATTTAATCGTTGAATCTCCGCTTGCAATTTCTCACTATTAATAGGAATATCACCCAATTGTTTGGCGACTGCTTGAGCTTGTTTTGAAGTCATTTTTACCACCCGTAATCATCACGCATTTGTTCGTAATCAAATACTTCTGGCATCTCTGGTTCAGGTTCGCTGTCAATAGATGCCACCATCTCTGGTTCCTCTGGCTCAACTCTTATCGTTTGTTTAGCTTTTTTGACTTCAGCCTGTTCTACTTTTTGACGCTCTTTTTTGGTTTTCTTTGGTGTAGAAAAAGTTTCCCGTTCCCGAACTTCTGCCAAAATCGAGCGATTGCTCACAGCCTTACCCGCTTCCCGTACTTTACGACTGCTAGCTTTTGCCTCGTCTAATGAGAGTTCCTCTGTCTGCAAATCTTGAGCATAAGCACGGGCAAGAAATACTTCCTTATCCCCTTGTGTGCGATAAACCAAAATCGTTGTGATGTCTCTGGGGTCATAGCGCAATACAACACTTTCCCCCGCGTAACCTGCTAAAAGCTCGCCTCGGTACATGAGATTTTCAAGTTGCAGATATCCTCCACGTTGGATTTGTCGCTGTGTTCGCTTCATTAAGCAAATATCCAAATCCCGTTCGCAAAATAAATCCGGCATTGCAATTAACCCAGATTCCCAACGTTGAAATCTTGTCTGGTCGCCCATTCGAGCGTCAAGTCGTTGATTATAGTTATCAACGATGTAACGTACCAAATACTGTTCTAACTGTCGCAATGTCAAACAAGCTTCTTTTTCGGCTGACTCTGGTCGCTGTTGAACGTTTGAACCTGTATATCCGTGCAAGGTTGAGAATAACTCGGTATTGAAGGTTTTAAACGGACGTTCGACACTACCACCTTCAGATGGGCGATCGCGCAAATGACAAACAAACCCCAACTGCACTCCTATTTGCTGCAAATGGTTAGAACGAAAATCTTTACCCCCATCCGTATAAAAGTGTTGCGGTAAACCAGAAGTACCCCATTCTTCATTAAGTGCATATTCTGAACCATATTGCTTGGGCAAAATTGCATGACGCAGCGCTAAAGCCACAACAGTCGAACTTGGTGCATCGTAGCCCAAGTTAATTCCCATAATGCAGCGCGAATAACTATCAATAACCGTTGTTAACCAAGGACGACTAAGAATTTTGCCTGAGCTGTCTACTAATACAACATCAACTAGGGTGTGGTCGCATTGCCAAACTTGATTACTATGTTCTACTTGTAAATCTTTCCCATCACGGGTTTTCACTGATAGCCGCGAACCACGCCAACCAGGAGAGCGAATACTCTTAGCTTGCTCAATTTTATCTATTAACGGTTGCAAAATCCGATAAACCGTCATGTGGGAAGGAGGTTTAATGCCCAGTTCGTCTGCTCTGGCCTTAACTCTAACGGCTACCTGTTGCCGAGTGATTCTTTTACTGCCCTTATTGCCCTCCTTATAGGTCTTCAAAATAAACTCTTGCCAGTTTTCATCGACTCGGTGCTTTCCTTTGTCAGCTCGTTGATTTTGCGCCAGTCCAGCCAAACCCTCCTGTTCCCACCTGTCAACCAGTCGCCTGACTGTGCGTACCGACTTGCCAAGTTTTTCTGCTGCTTGTTGGAGGCGCTGAGTATATGTAGTGCGATCGCTATTTTCTAAAAGACTTTGAATCACCTCCATTTTCAGCAAAGCTTCATCCGACAGTTCATCAACAATAACGTTCGTTTCAGCAAGATTGTTATTAACATCTGCGGAGCTTGCCAAAGTCGTAGAGGTTGTAGAAAATTCTGCTTCCTGCATATAGTGTTTTATCAAAACATAGTTGTATTATACTACTAAATTGACAAATAATTTGTTAAGTTAGAAAAATCATGATTTTTCCATGTTTCTCTTAATTGACAATTAAATTGTGAAACATCTGGTATTTGACATCTAATTTGTGAATGCAGACTGAGAGCGGCGTGACAGCCTTAAATCGCAAAAAACCTGTCATAATCCTTTCGCTGACAGGTTTTTAAGCATTTGATGTCTCTGTGACAATATTTTGTTAAATTGACAAATAATTAGTTAATGTACAGCCGGAGGTGCAAGATCTGAGTGATAACTGATAACTGATTAACATAACTCTACCTAGCTGAGCAAAAATCAAATAAAAATCCTAATACCAAATTTGATTTCTTTTCAAAATTTATCACTTCTTTGCAATACTTAACTTATTCATTAATGAAAAATAGTAAACATAGATTAAAACTAATAAATTTAATAATTATTCGTTAAGCTCATCAGTCAGAATTAAGAGTAAGCTGAAATTAATGAAGCCTAGTTGGAACTTTAGGTAACTAGGCGTAAATAAACTTAAATGTCATTGTCAATTGTCATTCTTTCAGGACTTGTACTATTGACTATTGACTGATGACTAATGGCTAATTCCCAAAGCAACCTGAACAACAAGACGCCATGATGATAGAAAAAATTTTGCTAGCTGTCTCTGGATTGGGTCATGCAGAAGAAATGCTCAAAACTTTGGCAGACGTCCCCTCAATTCAACGGTCAAAAGTTACAGTTTTGCATGTTGTTCCCCACCAATCTTCTGCTGAAGGTATGACAACAAAGTGGGAAGAAGGTGGCAAAATTCTGGCTAATGCAATCCAGTATTTGAACTTAGATCCCAGCAAAGTTTCTTCGATTTTACGGCAAGGTGATCCTAAACGTGTTGTTTGCGAGGTCGCGGACGAAATCGACGCTGACTTGATTATTATGGGTTCACGCGGACTCAAGCGGTTGCAATCGATTTTATCAAACTCCGTCAGTCAGTACGTTTTTCAATTATCTTCTCGCCCCATGTTGCTGGTGAAAGATGACATTTATGTCAAAAAAGTCAAGCGCGTTATGGTGGCAATGGATAACTCTGATGCTGCAAAACGTTGCTTGAATTTGGCTTTATTCTTCCTACGAGATATTAAGGGAGGAGAGTTAATTCTGGCTAATGTTAGCACAGATTTACGCGGCAAAGAATCTCAAAGCACTGAAATTAGTCCAGAAAAAAATCCGATTTTAGCTGCAGCTTATGCAGAAGCTAAAAAATATGGCGTGCCAGCTCGTTGTTTTATCAGCAGTGGTAAACCAGGTGAAGAAATTTGTCGCTTAGCAGAGGAGCGGAACATAGATCTATTATTGCTCGGTTCTCCAGATCGGCGTCCTTCAATTGCCAAGAATTTGGTCGATATAGACCGACTTTTGGGATCTTCTTTATCTGACTATGTTCGAGTTAATGCTACCTGTCCAGTATTATTAGCGCGGACGGCAGGTTAAAGTTACTGCGGTTGATAAACAAAACCCCTACACTTGCTTGTGTGGGGGTTTTCGTCTGATTGAGAAAACAGGTGTTAACTATACTTTTTTCCTGTTAATTAGCCTTGGCGGCTAGCAGTTTGGATGTAAAGAATGAGTAAAAAAACAGCAGGGACTAAAACGAACAAAATGCTCGCCACGAACCCCAAATCATTAACTTGCATGGAAAGAATGCCTCTCAATGATATCCACTGAACAATTTAAGGATATCATTATCTCAGGTTCAAGGAGTTATTTCTTACCTCCTAATTATCACGGTTAAGGCTTTGTTACCACACTAACTGGACCATTAACTAAGGTTTGACAAGCAAGACGACAGTTTTCAGGCTTTTTCTTCAATAATCGATTTTCCGTATCTGTACGGGGTGAAAGATTTTCCATTCCTTCGACAACTTCGACAACGCAGCAGCCACACTGACCGTTGCCTCCACAATTCATCATCTTGCCAAAGACTTTATATATATCTACGTTGTTTTGCATGGCTTTCAGCCGTAGATTCGCACCATTTGCCGCTACGACTTCTTTATTTTCTTTGACGAATGTGATATTTCCCATGCCTGATACCTCTTTTACTGTAAGCCTGAGTGCGAAGCTAAGTTTTGACTTGCTTTAAGAATGATGTATTATCTCTTGTTTTATATTATTACGTAATATTAAGAAATGTCACTTTCCGTAAGATTTATTCCTTTTGATTTGCAGAAACTACAACCACGTGCTTCTAGCACAAAGCATTTCTCTGTCGCAAACAGCCAACCTCTGTTCTACCCGATTCAAAACTACTGTAAAAGTGGGGTAGGCAATGCCCACCCCACTTTATATCTCATATTTTTATGATGGTGAGGACGCGATAATTACGCCCACCGATTTTATCTAAAACCAACCGCTGCTTGCCAAACGAAAGCCAGCAACAAGAAAAACAAAGGGATCAGTGGTAGAACATCTACCAGAGGGTCGAAGATTTGGTAAGCTTCAGGCAATTTTGCTAATAACAATGCTGCTTCCATAATTTTTTAAATCCAACTATCCAACACAGCTTTCAGAATTGACAAGTATCTTAACACGGTTTAGTCCTCTATTAGTCCTGAGTCTTTATCTACTGAACACTCGCCACTTTCTGGAGTCAGCCATTGGGCAAACTCTGTAAGAAATCGGTCTTCTAATATTGCCTTGCGTATTTTTTGAGTAAAGCGAATCAGCTCGGTGATGTTGTGAATACTTAACAAGGTGTAAGCCAAAATTTCTTGCGATCGCACCAAATGAGACAAATACGCACGGCTAAAGTTTTGACAGGTATAGCAAGGGCATGTTTCATCTAAAGGCGTAAAATCTTCACGAAATTTTGCATTCTTTAAGTTCCAGCGATCGCCTTGCACCATCGCTGTACCATGTCTCGCCCAGCGAGTGGGAATCACGCAGTCAAATAAATCTACACCTGAGGCGATCGCAATTGCTATTTCCCGATAAGTCCCGACACCCATCAAGTAACGGGGTTTTTCTGGTGGTAGCAGTGGCGCTGTTGCTTGCACTATTTTTGCAATCAGTTCTGGTGGTTCGCCAACACTCACGCCACCAATAGCATATCCCGGCAAATCTAACTTTCTTAAAGCAATAGCCGCATCAGAGCGCAAATCAAGATATACTCCTCCCTGTACAATCCCAAACAATGCTTGATCACTACGTTGATGCGCCACAATACAACGTTCTAGCCAACGGTAAGTTCGTTGCGTCGCTGCTTCCACATCTTCCCGACTGGCTGGGTAGGGCGGACACTCATCAAACGCCATGATCACATCTGCTCCCAGAATATTCTGAATCTCAATCGAGCGTTCTGGTGTTAAATTAATAATTTGACCATCATGGGGTGAGCGAAACGTGACACCTTCTTCACTGATTTTTCGCATTTCGCTCAAGCTAAAGACCTGAAACCCACCGGAATCAGTCAGAATCGGACCATTCCAGCCCATAAATTTGTGCAGCCCTCCACCTCCAGCCACAATTGCTTCACCTGGTTGGAGGTGCAAATGATAAGTATTGCACAATATCATTTGTGCTCCCGTATCCTGGAGTTGGGCTGGAGTTAAAGTTTTGACATTTGCCAAAGTCCCCACTGGCATAAATCGTGGGGTTTCCACCGGACCATGAGGAGTAAAAAAAACCCCGGCTCTAGCTTTGGTTTGGCTACAGCTGGCAAGATGTTGAAAAGAAAATTTTGCACTCAAGATAGAATTAACCTTTATCAAACGCTCAGCACTCAGCGTCAGCTTTTTAGCTCACTGGTTATCCTAATTTAACTAGGTAGTGAAACCTTTGGGCAAAAACAGAAACGATAACTGAGGAAGCCTCACAATAAATCGGAACTATCGTCATCAAATTCCGCATCCCATTTTGCCGATAGTACCTGCTCCATCATGACTTCTAAGTCGTTGATATTCAAGGAACGCTGTTGGCGCTCTTGAGCGGGTGTCGAGAGGGGAATCAGTCGCAGACACACCCCTTCTTGTACTAGGTCAAAGTAGGTTTCTTTTTCTTTTGACTGTTTGAGTTCCAAGCAATCAAAACTGGAAATATTCAAGTAAAGAGCATGATTTGCGATTAGGGTAGACCGTTGTGGATTGGCAAACACTTCCATAACATCTCCCTCACCCTCACTCTGCAACTGACCTTGGTAAGTGTAGATGTAGCGGACACGACCTAAATCCGACAGCAGTCGCCGCATATCAAGCTTATTCACAACAACGCCTGTGTTGATAATGCACGGAGCTGGTATCTTCGCATTAGGTAGATGATGAGTCATAATCAAACAACTTCAAGAGCGCAGGTGAGATGTAACGCAGCCAAGCAGTCAAAGCAACAGCTTCTTTACCCCCTACATTTTAATCAAATATGGGGTCTGTAGAGCGAATAACTAAAAAGCTGTAATAACGAATTTCTAATTATTAGCACTACTAAACTGCTAGTGAATTCAATTGTTACTGCTTAACCCCCAAGAGAAAACTGTTAACTTTATACATAAAGATAAAGTGTTGAAATCTTAACACTGGGACAAGAATAACAAAATTTTTTCGATGACTTTCTATAAAGTGTAAATCTTATCTAAACCTTTAAAATTTCATGCCCATATATGTACCTAAATTAACAGTGTAATATTTTAAGAATAAAGTACAAAAACTGTTCATTAATGTGATAAACATGATTAACAAGTACCAGTGGTGGAAAGAACTACTGTTAGAGCTTTATGCTTCTGTTACATTCTATACTAGCATTCCTCTGCCATATGTAAACGAGTTAAACTTCACGAGGGTGTCGCGACTCGCACCGCAAGTAGGGTTAATCATTGGCGGAATTTTAGGGGTATTTGACACTGGCATGATTTTTTTGGGTGTGCCGATACTGACTCGCAGCGCTTTGGTGGTATGTATTTGGATTTTTATGACTGGTGGACTACACTTAGATGGAGCAATGGATACTGCGGATGGTTTAGCAGTGGGTGATCCAAAGCGGCGACTAGAGGTGATGGCAGATAGTGCTACAGGTGCGTTTGGTGCTATGGCAGCAATTGCCTTGATATTAATGAAAACAGCCGCGCTAACAGATTTAAGTAAAAACCGTTGGTTAACTTTAATAACTGCTTGTGGATGGGGACGCTGGGGTCAACAACTGGCAATTTTGCGTTATCCTTACCTCAAACCAACTGGTAAAGGTGCATTTCACAAACAAGCTATTTGTTCCTATAGAGATTTGTTACCAGGACTGTTATTGATGATAAGTTTAAGTGGTTTACAAATAGTCTTCGATAAACAACGTTTGTTTTTCGTTTTGGCAACGATACTTGCTGGAAGTGCGATCGCCACTTTCACTAGTGCCTGGTTTAACCATAAATTAGGTGGACATACAGGAGATACTTACGGCGCGGTTGTTGAGTGGACTGAAGCTTTATTTCTTTGTGTACTAACCACTTTGGAAAAGCATCAATTGTAAATTATCAAAAAGTTTTCTCATTCATAATTTGCAATAATTTGGAATTCATAATTTCATTTAGCTGGCTGTAGTCGTGTCACCTTCAGTCTAAAAGGTCCAATTCCAGTTTCTCCAAAAGACCGCACGCGAATGACATAATTACCTGTTTCCACGATGCGGGTAAAAAGTAGGGAATTGCTGGTACCATCAGGACCATCATCATTTTCTGCTATTGTTGTTCCATTGGATGATAGCAGTGTAACCATACAGTCAAAACTCTCAGACGCCAAATCAATTACTAAATTATCCCCCTTATTCAACTTCACCATGTAATCACGGGCAAATCCGCCTTGACCTGTGGGAATGTCTTTGTCAGAGAGTGTGTCGGTAATTTGATTACCAACAGGTATAGAAATCGGATTATAAAACTTATTAGCTTGAGCAAAAGCTGCTGTTGTATTTATTACAATCGCTAGTAACGTGGCAGGAATGATTGTAACTTGTTTCAATCCCACAGCCAGACTCTTATTTCTCATCCAAAGATTATTCCCACAAAAACAGAATCATCTGGTTAATTATAGTTTTCTTAGGCAGAGTTTGCCTATTTAATAAAAAAATGTGGGAAAATAATCGAATATCCAAAATTCAATCAAATTAATTTCTAGCTTTTCAAGGTAACTGCAGTTGCTGCTAACCCGATAACTTTTATTCCAGCTTGATTGAGTGTTTGCATAGCAGATATAGCAGTCGCACCCGTTGTATAAATGTCATCGATCAAAAGAACTGATACTTCTGGGTGGCTAGGAAAATCTTTTCCTATTTCAAAGGCTTCAGCTAAATTTTTTGCTCGCTTGGAGGCTGATAAAGAATGTTGTGCTTCTGTTGCTCGCACCCTTGCCAAACCATTCTGTTTCAATTTTAATCCAGTTGTTTCGCAAAAACTTTGTGCTATCAATGCAGCTTGGTTATATCCCCGGTTTTTTTGCTTATCAGGGTGGAGTGGGATAGGAACAACTACAACTTTATTGTGCACAGGCGAATGTAATAGCCATGCTTCTCCCAACCATCGACCTAAAGGACGGGCAATTTGGGGTTGATTTGCATATTTCATTGTAGTGATTGCTGACTTGAGGATACCGCCATATGTTCCCCATGCAAATACGGGCATTGATTTTTGCTTAAGATTATGATCCCTAAGATGGCATTTTTGTAACTGTCTCGTGCAGTCTTGACAGAATTCTTGGGAGGTTGGACGCTGACACAAAGGACAATTAGATTTTAGAAAAAGGTTTAATAAGCTTTCAAGATTTTTAATCAACTGTTGCATCAAGAACTGTCCTTCTTCAATTCGACCATGACCCTAGCTATTCAAATATATGCCCTACGGGAGGCTATGGGCAATTCGCATAGAACTTACGCACGCACTACTAAAAACAGTAGGTTGCGATTGCTTCCCTCAGGTCGCAATGACTATGGTTACGTTGTTCGTGCGTAAATCCTGTCGCAGTTCCACCGTAGGAAGTAAAAAACTCAAAGTATGCCCTAGCTACTCAAAGGGCATACTTTGAATTCAAAAAAGGTCAATTTCCCAAAGGGGAGTATGGAGAGGAAAAAAACTCAAGTAAAAACACTCGCTTGCGCTCAAATTGACGCATTCAAAATTGGTGTTGTAGCATCAAAAAACTAAAGTCCACCCTTGCTCTTTAACATCTTCTTTGGTGTAAGAAACACCGTCAACTTTTGTCCCTTCCGAATCAAGAAGAGAGAGGATTCCACCATCATTAGAAAGCTGAATATTTTCTGGACTTAAAGGTACTGTAATCACTCCACCAGGCTCAATGCTAAACCCATCAAGAGGTTGCTTGCGCTTGAGTTTATCAGCAATTGCCCAGCCATTCAAATCTATCTTTTCTGGTGAAGAGTTTATTAAAGTAACTGACTCTTTGCCAGAATCTTCTCCACGAGGATTCACTAAAGCAGCAATGATTTTGACCTGCGCCTTCACTGCTGGAGTTCCTGGTTGTACTGGTTCACTTCCTACAATCTTATCTATAGGGTTACCAGTGCGATCATCAGTATGGAAGGACTGCGACTGAAATGCAAAGAATACTGCAACCCAGTGATCACCAGACGATAGTGCGGATGGGTAATGAATTAATAACGCCCCATCTTGGAAAATTCCATTTTCCTTGGCAAAGCTACCGCTGTTACCTTGGTTCATATGAAGATTATGAACGCCTCTTCCTGGTTGGAAGCCGAACACTTTATCAGACTTATTTTCTGGTCCCCAAGGTTCGCCGAAAGCATAGACAACCGCTTGAGTTTCAATGGCCCGTTGAATGTACGAGTCAATCAACTCGTTGAGATCGTTGTTTTCTCCTGGTACATTGAAGGGCAATGGTTTCATCTGATTGACTTTAAATAAATTACCCCGGATGTAGTCTAGGGCAATTTTTCCTGGTTGCCTATCTGAATTTTCAAGCTTTTTAAAGCCAAAGTCCAATTGATCAAGTTTGTCGGTGATGAAATGTTCAAAATTATCATCGATAAAATATAGCAAATCAAAGGGTTGCTGACTTGACCTAACATTGATTGCTAGACGATAAGAAAACTGATTGTCCTTGACATGAACTTGATAGTGGGGAGTGCCTTGACCAAGTTCCTTTTGTCCTGCGATCGCATGACATTTTAATACACCATAACCTTCGCTTAAACTCATAGACTTGTTCCTTAATTAATGAAATTGACTGTGATTCATCTCGCCATTCAAATTTGTTCATAACAAAGTCATGAACTGATTTTGGATATAGCTTTTCCTAGGCAAAGGCTATTCATTTTTTAGCCAGCTACTCATTATAAGTGACTGCTACTTTTCGGATTAATGATTGCTGAGTACTATCGTATTTTTAGCGTCTCAAATTTGACTCTATTTTTATCGTTATTGCTGGGCTTTTCCATTTTAAAAAGTAACTATAGTTACATGATAAACCTTGAAATTACTTGATTCTCTCAAATGGTAGCTCAATGTTCTTGAGTACAGCAGTACCCTTGTGGGTGATTTTTGCTTGTTTTTTGACGCTTATTTATGAACCAGTGCTAACCAACTAGGGAATGCGTAAGAATTAACAGCCTCTAACTTTAACTCGCGATAAGTATCAAATACCCAACTTGCTGTTGTCTGAAGATTCTCCATCAAACAAGCATCCTCACCAAAAGCTTCAAATGCAAGACTCCACCAAGCATTCCCTTGAATGATCAGATGGGTAAGTTCTACTGTACAACCGTTTTCGATATGCTCATCTGCACAAACGGGTTGTGGTGGAAATTCTGGTAAAACTTGGTAAAGTTGGGAATGGCGAACTTTCTGGACATTCACCCATGAGGAATTGCCCAGAACGAGGTTTATTTGAAAACTTTCTTCTGTATCATCACAACACAGCCACTTACTCCATTTCTCTGCCTTACCTTCTACAAAATCGCCAAAACCCACAGCGCCTAATTGTGCTTTGCGCCACTTGACTTCCAGCCGTCCTTGACGCAGTTTGATTCCTAAGAAATCACACTTTGGTGAGTAAAGATATACATCCGTGCGTTCTTCTGGTAGTTGCATAGGGTCTATCAGACAATTCTGCTTAAACCAACTTTCAATATTTTCCGGTATCGTGCCAGGAGAAAACCAGCGCAGTTCGTAAGTTGTCAGCATACATGGGACAATGAAAAACGAAATATGAACTTCCCTTGTGTTGCTTCCAGCCTAAAGGAAATTGTAAAAATGTGGAAAAAAATTATATTCATTTTGCTCTTGGTGTTTGCCTTCAGCTTCAGTCATTCTAATGTAGCGGCGGCGGTTGGACGAAGTTATGTAGACACTACTAATGGCTATGAGTTTTCATATCCTAACGGCTGGGTGCAAGTTAAAGTTGCCGACGGTCCAGATGTGGTGTTCCACGACATCATTGAGATTAGTGAAAATATCTCTGTAGTGATTAGTCCAGTTCCAGAAGGCAAAACTCTCAAAGAATTAGGGACACCAACAGAGGTAGGATATAGGTTGGGAAAAAAGGCTCTTGCTCCTGAAGGTTCCGGTCGCAAAGCTGAATTAGTCGATGCCGAAGAGCGCGAATCGAACGGAACAACATACTATCTCTTAGAGTATGCGATCGCACTACCTAACAACCAACAACGCCATAACCTTGCTAGTGTTGCTGTTAGCCGTGGCAAACTTTTTACAATCAACGCCTCAATTCCTGAAAGACGTTGGGGTAGAGTGAAAGGATTAATTGAAGAATCAGTAGAATCTTTCTCAGTTTACTAGTGATTAGTACTATCTGCTATGGGTATTCCACCCTTTGTACTCGCCTCTGCTTCTGTCGCACGACGCCGCTTACTACAAATAGCTGGGATTGAACCTTTGGTTTGTCCCAGTGATTTTGACGAGTCGCAAGTCCAAACAGATGATCCTGCACAATTAGTGCAAATTTTAGCTCAGCGAAAAGCAGAAACTGTAGCCCCTCAGTTTCCATCGTCTCTGATTATCGGTTGCGATTCTGTTTTGGCTGTTAACCGGGAAATTCATGGTAAACCAGCAAATCCCGAAGAAGCACGTCAACGCTGGCAAAAAATGCAAGGTCATTTTGGTGATCTTTACACAGGTCATGCCTTAATTGACCTTTGCCAAAATCATACTTTGGTTAGATGTCAGGTAACAAGAGTTTACTTTGCTCAACTTAGCAGTGAGACGATTTCGGCATATGTCGCCACAGGTGAACCTTTAAAGTGTGCTGGTGCTTTTGCTCTTGAAGGTCGCGGTGGTTTGTTTGTGGAAAAAATCGAAGGTTGCCATAGCAACGTGATTGGGCTAAGTTTACCACTGCTACGGCAAATGTTGGCAGATTTGGGATACAGTGTCACGGATTTTTGGTATTCAAGCTAACCAAAAAACTCCCTCCGGTTCAAACAGAGCCGACTGGCGTTAAATTCTTATTGAGAAACAACGTCTAGGAAAGCAGTCCCAGGCTTTCTAAGCTGAAATAATACCAATTTCGCTGGCTCTGTTAAACTAGGATTCCTAGCACGCCCAACAACATTAATCGGTTCCATAATGGCTTTGCCAGCAGGTAATGTAATTGAAGGCTCGCCTGAGCGAGAATCAACGATGCACTCACCGCTAATTACGTAAGCAAATGCAGGCGAGCCATGTGTATGCCAGATACCTATGTCTCCTGGTGCTATGGTTAGCGTTAAAATTTCGCCTTCTAACTCTGATACCTTTGGTAACTCGCTAGTTTTTATTTTGAGAACACTGGTTAGCTGTGATGTAACTTGGTTTGGTGTAGCCTGTGCAAATGAGATACTAGAGTACCCAACTCCAAGCATGATTACAAGCAAGACTACAAGAAGAACTTGTTTAAGTTTCATGCCTCACACCTTAAGTGAAGATACGGCTAAATGGTATCACTTTCCTCCGTAGAAGAAGGCAATTTCTTTTTCTTTTAACGCCGCAAAACCAGCATCTGTCAGTTGTTGGTTGAGTTCTTCTTGGGGTATGTGCTTTGCACCAATTCGCACAATTCGCGATCGCATCGTGTTGCTGACACCACTGCGCTGTCTGTTTCCTTCTAGCCCCATGACTTTGTGATAAAGTTCTAGTTTCGCGGGGGGAATAGGGGAACCATCAAAATCTATTCCGCTTGCAATTGCTTCATCAACTGCATCAGCACCTTTAGTTGTTTGGCTTTGTTGGTTAATTTCAGCAGTCATGGCAGTTTCTTATCAGTTACCAGTTATCAGTTAACAGTTATCAGTTATCAATTTTTACTGTTCACTGTTCACTGTTTGAATTACCTTACTAGAGAATTTTACCAGGCTTTGTGAACACAACAAAGTCAGCGTAGGCAAAAAGCTCGGTATATGGAGGATTACATCAGGCAGTTGTTTTTGACCGAAGCTAAGGCGTAGAGGTTTAGGGGTAATACCGTTTCACTTTAAAGTTAGAACATGGTGGGCAAGTGGGGGAGTAGGGGAAGTAGGGGAAGTAGGGGAAGTAGGGGGAGTCAAATGTATCAGGATTTTTGTGAAAGGGTATAAGAGGGATTTGTATTTTTGTACACCTCTGTCCTGGAACCGAAAGATACAAGCCCCCCACACTCTTATATCCCCTATTCCCTTATACCCTTACACCCTTACACCCCTAGTTCTTGACTCACTTTGAACTAAATGAAGTGTATGTTTCGACATACGCTTGTCACTTTTGGAGCTTTTGGTTTAATCTCAAACCAACGGTAAAGCATAATTGTTGCGCTATGTCAGACCCTCACACTCCTCAGAAAAAAGACCGTGCTCTAGAAAAAGCTCTCACTAACAAAATTATTGATGATTATTTTGATAGCTCAGAAAGCTGGCTGCGAGCCATTTTGCGCATGTGCATCTTCTCTTTGGGTCATTTAGATGGACAATCCGTGTTTGTCGTAGAATGTCCCAATCAAGCAGTAGCTAAACGGTTGAGTCGAAAAACTCATCCTTTTAGAGGAATTGTTTACTATTTAACTGATAATCTTAACGCTGGCGATCGCTCTCTGTTTTGCTACCGGGAGTCTTCTGGGGCTACTTGGCGTTGTTTTGACACCAGAACTAACACCTGGAGAACTTTGAGTCATCGACGAACGCCAACAGCCCCTACTGACGGGTTGTAAAGCAAGGAGCACAGGGAGCAGGGAGCACAGGGAGCAGGGCGAGAAATAACTCCCAGCCTACGGCTCGCTTTGCTAACACTCTCTGACTCTGTGACTCCCTCAATCCCTCACTCCCGAGTTTGCCGTGTCACTGAACCCCCAACAAATGCACCCAACACAGTTCCAGTCCACAGTCCTGTTGTGCTACCCTGCCAAACTGCCCCTGGTGTAATTAAAACATTACACATCTCCTTCAATCCCCAAGTTTGGTTTTGACACTTCTGACTGTGGAGACTTAAGGTGATTTGTCCTCCGATGTAACCTCCCAAAAATCCTGACAGCAGGGCTACAAAGGTACAAGTGAGAGTCCGATTTTTAGTCATTAGTCATTAATCATTAATCATTAGTCATTAGTCAAGAGTCAATGTTTCACGACTTTTGACTAATGACTTTGTATAACAAATCAACCAGTATTTCTCATGCCTGCGGCAATACCGTTGATAGTTAATAATGCTCCTCGTAACAACTCGCCTTTACTGTAACGAGAGTGAATCACTCCAGATGTCACATTTGTTCGAGATTCGCGCAGGCGCTTGAGCAAGGCAATTTGTATGAAGCCTAGGGGCACAATTGTAGCATTACGTAACTGGACTGAGCGCTGCAATACGGGGTCTCCATCCAAAAGCCGTTGATGACCGGTGATTTGCAAAACCAAATCCCTTGTCAAGTAGTATTCACTAGCAATTTGTTCAAAAACTTGCTCAAAACGGGGTTTGTCTTCAGGATTGGACAATTGTTGAACATATTGGTGTGCCATTTGCAAGTCTACTTTAGCTAAGGTCATTTCTGCTTTAGAAATCACCATTTTGAAGAAGGGCCATTTGATATAAAAATAACGCAGTAACTTCAAATGTTCTTCTGGTTCTTCGTTCAAGAATTCTTGCAAAGCTGTACCAACACCGTACCAAGAAGGTAGTAAGAATCGGGTTTGCGTCCAGCTGAAAACCCAAGGAATTGCCCGTAAGCTGCTTAAATCTTTCTTACCAGATGGACGACGGGCTGGACGGGAGCTAATTTGCAGCTGGCTAATTTCCTCAATGGGGGTGACTTGATGGAAGAAGTCAATAAAATCAGGTTGTTCGTAGATGAGGTTGCGATAGTGAACACGCGATCGCGCTGCTAATTCTTCCATAATTTCATTCCAAGGTTCAATATCATCGAACCCCGTCCGCAGCAAGCTAGCTTGAATAACAGCAGAGCTGATCGTTTCCAGGTTGTACAGCGCTAAATCCGGTAAGGAATATTTAGAAGCCAGAACTTCTCCTTGTTCGGTAATTTTGATTCGTCCATTGATACTGTGACCGGGCTGAGCCAAAATAGCTTCATAAGATGGACCACCGCCGCGTCCAACAGAACCACCGCGTCCATGAAAAATCCGCAAATTTAGACCATATTCTTCTGCAATTTTCTGTAGTGCTTTTTGAGCTTTGTGGATTTCCCAGTTACTGCTTAAGAAACCTGAATCTTTGTTGCTGTCAGAATACCCCAGCATCACTTCTTGCAAATTGGGAGTTAAGGGTGATGTGGATTGGGAGGTAGAGGAAGAAACTTCTCCTGCTCCTCTGCTCACGCCAGGTGCTACAACGGGGGGAACCCCCGCAACGCACTGGCTCCCCTGCTCCTCTGCTCCTCTGCTCACGCCAGGTGCTACAACGGGGGGAACCCCCGCAACGCACTGGCTCCCCTGCTCCCCTGCTTTATACCCTCCTGCTAGCAAAGCGCGGTACAAGGGTAATGTAAACAGTTCCCGCATAACGCTTGTGGAACGTTGCAAATCTTCTACTGTTTCAAACAGGGGAACAACTTGAATGCTTCCAATAGCAGTACCCGGATCATAAAGTCCAGCTTCTTTAGCCAGTAGCAATACTTCCAACACGTCGCTTACTTGGCGACACATGCTGATAATGTAAGTTTGGCAAATATGATGACTAAACTCTTGTTGGAGCGATCGCACCATCCGTAAAGTTTGAATCACATCGTTCGTTTTTTCGGAAAATGGCAGTTCTGCTGGAATTAACGGGCGGCGTGTTTGCAGTTCTTCAACCAGCCAAGCAGTTCTCTGTTCTTCTGATAGTTCGTCGTAAGGGACTTTTAAAACTCCCAAGTATTCTATAACTTCATTTAAAGCATCAGAGTGACGGGATGATTCTTGGCGGATGTCGAGATGTGTTAAGTTAAAACCAAAAATTTCTACCTGACAGATTAGATGTTCCAATTCTCGACAACTCAAACCTGTTTCTGTCAAGTTGTGTTCAATCAAGCGTAGTTCTGCTAAAAAATCTGCTCCTGAATGGTAAATTGGGATATTCTCGTTTTTTAGGGGTTCTCGTTTGTACAGAGCTAGGTTGCGATCGCGAGTATTTTCCAGGCGCTTGAGTACATAAGATAGCTTCAGCCGATATGGTTCTTGTCGAAACCGCAAAGCCAGTTGATCGTATACTTCACTCAGTTGAGACTGCTCCAACTCTAAAGATTCGAGCAAGTCTGGTAAGATATCACTCCAGTGCAGCGATAAACTCAACAAGTTTATCAACTGCTTTACCGACTTGATGTATTTCTCTAGCACAATATTGCGCTGATAACAAGCTGTTTGCCAGGTAATTTCTGGTGTCACAGATGGATTTCCATCTCTGTCTGCTCCTACCCAAGAGCCAAACTTACAGAAGTTTTTCTCAGGAGGTTCCAACCAGGGAAAAGTGCTAGACAATGCGTGTTTGAAACGTTTGTGCAAATGAGGAATAGTATCAAATAAAACTTCTTGGAAGTAGTGCAAGGCATAATCTACTTCATCAAGTACTGAAGGTTTAAACTGGTGTAATTCGTCGGTACGCCACCACAAGCGAATTTCTTCGAGCAGTTGTTCTCGCACTTCCTCGACTTCCCACGAAGGACTACCGTTCGTAGAACGTTTTTCCACCACATCTAGCTGTTGTAACAGTTGAACCACTCGCCGCTGCTTATCACGGATTGTATGTCGAACAATTTCTGTTGGGTGAGCTGTAAATACAAGCTGCACGTCCAACTGTGCAATCAGACGTTGAATTTGCTGTGGTGGGACGTTTAAATTGAATAAATAAGGCAACAAACTGGCGAAAGTTCCTTTTCGTTTACTATTGGAGTTTGCTTGCCAACTTTTTGTCAACAAATCTGCTCCAAGTCCACTGTTAACAGGATTTTCTGCTTCTTCTTGGTTTGATGAACAGATGAAATCTGGTAGAGTTTCTTGAGTTGTTGACTCTGTTTCTACCTCATAACGAATTAATTGCTGTTTTTGTTCGTTGTCCTGCTCTATGATGTTAATCAACTGAAAATACAAAGCGAAAGCACGAGCTGCTCGAATTGCTTCGTTGATATTGAGCTGTTCTATCAACTTGAACACAGAGGAAGCTTGGTCGTTGATTGCTTGTCCCTCTGGGGAACACAAATCCTGTAGTTGCCGCAGCAAGTCTACCATCTTTTGACCACACTCTTGGCGCAGAACCGACTCCCACAATTCCTCTACGACTTGCAGGCGATGTCGCAAAAATAAGTCGGAGGCGGGGTAGATGTTCACTGCCTGAGTAAAAGAGTATAAAAGGTAATTCATATCCTTTATGCCGGTTAAGCAGGTTAATATTTTTTGATTCTATGACCTGACTAAGTTATGACAATTGCCATAGAATCATTGAGGAGGCAAAGTACATTTTTTAGATTTTAAGATTCTTTTTCATCAGGGAAATTAAGAATCGGCAGGCGATCGCCTCGAAACAATTCAACTGTAGCCTCCCCAAACGCTTGTAGAGTTTCTGTGGTGCTTTTTTCGGCTATTTGCAAAAGTAGTATAGATGCGGTACCAACTTGCAAAAGCAAAGACTGGGGAATGGTAAACAAAGTTAGATTTAGTCCAGAATCAGATAAAGAACCGGGTGTCACAGGTGGCATTAGTTTTCCGTGGGGGTTTAAGAATGAAAGGGATAAAATGCAAAACCAAACAAAAGTCAGTCTTGTGACTGTACACAACTATTTTTGCCGATTTTACAAAGTTATAAGGTAACAAAAGTGTTAAAAAAAACGACATAGTGTCATAATTCTATAGTTCTAGTTTACAAGGAATTGGAGATTGCCGATTCGGGAATAGCGATTGAGAATCATTTCACTAAGTTCCTAGTCAAAACGGATTGACAAAATTCCCTTGAGCTAGTATGCAATTTTTTACGAAACGAAAGCACTGTTCCCTGTCACAAGCTTCCTGTCAAGTCAACTTTCCATGAAAACAGAATTACCAGATCGCCAAAAATCTCTAGTGCAGTGGGTTAGCCAAGCAACAGGGATTAGCACTTTCGGGGTAAAAATCCGGTTGCAGGGAAACGAACTACACATTTTATGTGAAGGTCGAGAATGTCCTCAGCGTTGGCAAACTCTGTCTGACTTGCTGCGAGCATTACAACAAACAGATTTGGATGTCCTGACTAGCATTGAGCAACCTGCAATTTATCAAGTCTTTGTCTACGGACGCAAAAAAGGGGAAAATCGACCGAGATGGTGTCATAAAGTTTATCTCAATCAACTTGATCGGCATTTAGAACAGGTAGAGCAAGCGCTGCTAGAAGATGAGGGAAAATCCAAAAAACTTGCCGATGGGGCGCTGATTGTTTCTAACGAAACTTTAGCACGCCAAGGAGATCCAGAGGCGATCGCTCGCTATCTGAGTGAAACACTCAGTACTTTTGGTATTGCTGTACAAGTTGAAGTCATCAAGCCAAAATCCACAGAAAACAATCACAAAAATGAAACTCAACTGTGGATATTTTGTGAATCGAGTTATAGCCCAGATCCATCTTTAATAGCCGAACCAGTCGCTCAGAAATTGCGGCATCTTAAACTTTCTGGTTACCAAGATGCTGTGATCGCTTCGCGTGTCAAGGGTGAAAGCAGGATAGATTGGCGGTTTTTGGTGGATTTGACGCCATCTGAAGTCATGGTTAAGGAATGGGCGCGTTGGGGAGATGTGCAAGCCCTGTCACGTTTGTTAAGTGAGACGTTGTTAGGGTCAAAAGTAGCAGTAGAAGCAATACTCAAAGAATCAACACTACATATCTTTTGTACCCCAGTTTCTCAAACATTGGCAGCTGCTCCAATCTTAGAGAAGACACTGTGTTTACAAGCCTTAAGACCCGTTTTAGAAAAAATAGCCCCCCAAGGTATTATTGCAGCGACAGTGTATGGACAAAAAACAACAGATAACCAACCAGCATGGGTTGATTGGTTGTCCTTACCTGCTAACGAACATCCAGCTCTTGCAATATCCGCCCAGGAACTGGCGACTTCTGGGGATGAACGTGCTATTGTTTTCCTACTTGAGCGTTTGCTCAACCCTGATTTAGATCTGCGTCTCAAAACCGGAGGTATTCGCGTCTTTGTGCAACGCATTGGGGATTTATTGCACATCATGTGTGATGAACCCGTTTGTCCAGCACGCGAACAAATTGCTTCACAAGTAACTGAGTTTGTGCATCAGCTCAAAATCCCTGGAATTGCTGGTGTGTGCGTCTATGGTCGCTGTGCTGGTAACAAGGAACCTTTTTGGGACTACAGTGTCGATTATAAACACCGTGAACCATTGCTAGCAGAAGTAACTCCAAAATTTGCTCCAACCTCTGCTTACGTTCATGAGCTTTTACCTTCTGAGACTGACGAACCAGTGCTGCGCCCTAACATATCTACAGAAGAAATTTACATTTTTGTCACGCAAGTGACTCAAGATTGGAGCGCAACTGTCAGAAAGCTTTTTTTAGGAACGCAGCTCTTTACAGATAACGACAAATCACAAGAAAAAACTAAAAATCATCATCAAGGACAAGCACTGAGAGTTGCCTTAGTCTGGGGTGCGTTGGGATTACTGCTGACTTTACAAACAGATTGGATCTTGGGCAAAATGTTAGCCCGCACCACACCCCCAACGTCCACGGTTACCAGCGTTTCGCCTAAATCATCTTCTACTATTAAAACATCGTATACTTACTCGGCTGAAAAGAAACAGAGAACTGCATTTTTTACGAGTACTTCTAAAGAAAAATCTTCTAAAGATGAGAGCAGTGTCTTCAATGCTTCTAAATCTACGCAATCAGATTTGGAAGCCTCTCCGTTGAAGCCAAAAACAACACCAATTGCTATTATTCTTGGAGCACGTTCTCACAAATCAGGAGCATTACTCAGGCAAATACCAAGTTTCAATGCTTCGCAATTAGATGAGCAACTCATACTATACAAACAGCGTTTAGCAAAAACAGGGCATCCACCAGATGTATTGATTATTGGCTCTTCCCGCGCCTTGAGGGGAATAGATCCTGTTGCTATTTCTAAATTTGTGGCAACTCAAGGTTCTCATAATATTGATGTTTTTAACTTTGGCATTAATGGTGCCACAGCAAAAGTCGTCGATTTTGTTGTGCGTCGAGTTCTTGAGCCGTCGGAACTACCAAAACTTATTATTTGGGCAGATGGTGCTCGTGCTTTCAACAGCGGTCGAGAGGATATAACTTTTAGCACAATTGCTGCATCACCAGGATATCAATATGTGTTGCAAAAAGCAGCCAGCACAGACCAAGAAACGGCAATGGAAGAACCTCCGGAAGGTAACAGCACTTATCAAGCTGTAGATACTTGGTTAAGTAAAGGTTTAGCTACTTTTTCCGCGACTTATCAAAAGCGTGACAATCTTAAAAATATTTTGAAACAACAATTGAAATATTTGCCTGTTATTAGCAACACAGACCAAGCAGTTACTCAAAAATCACACAGCATAAATCCAGAAGATATTCAGGTGCAAGCAGTTGATTTTGATGGATTTCTTGCTCTTTCGACTCGCTTCCAACCGACTAAATACTATCAAAAATATTCTCTAGTCTCTGGTAACTACGACAACGACTACAAATATTTTCGACTCCAAGGTGACCAAGATACTGCTCTACAAGCACTACTTAGATTTACCCAGTCTCAGAAAATAAACTTAGTGTTTGTTAATATGCCTGTAACAGCATATTATTTAGACTCAGTACGCTCAAAATATGAGCAAGAATTTCAGCAGTATATGCAAAGTTTGGCTGGTAAACCAAATTTTATTTACCAAGACTTAAGCCAATTATGGCCTAATGCAAATGATTACTTTTCCGACCCCAGCCATCTTAACCGCTACGGTGCTTACAAAATATCGAAAAAGCTTGCGAATGATCCTATGATTCCTTGGTTCAGCAAATAAATAATGACTAATAACTAATGATTAATGGCTAGAACATGAATTTTATATCCATTCTATACGGGTTATTCTTGCTGAGTGTCCTGGGAATTTATTGGTCTGTGGCACAACAAAAGTTGCGGTTATGGACGTTGCTGCTTGCTAGCCTTGTGTTTTATGTATTTTTACAAGTTCATTACATCCCGTTACTACTAGTACTCACTTTTTTTAATTTTCGTATTGCAAAAGAAATTGATGAAAAAACGATACCACATCCCCATTTTTCAGAGTGGCAATATTCTGAACAAGAATGGTATTTCGCTCAAATTGATTGGAACCATCGCCGTCTCAAGCTTTTGTGGTTAGGTATCATTTCTAATGTTTTTTTACTACTTATTTTTAAATATTTACTACCTTTATTAGAATTCTTTTACCCGAGTATTATCACTTTATCTGCTGACTATTTTAAACTGATTACCCCTTTGGGAATTTCATTTTTTACCTTTGAGTGTATTGCATATTTAGTTGATGTCTACCGTGGCGCACCCGCAACTCAGGAGTTTCTTCAATTTGCCGCATACAAGTTTTTCTTTGCCAAACTGATTTCAGGTCCAATTACTGGTTTTCACAGCTTAGCGAATGAATTCAAAAATTTCCGCTTGCTAACTCCTGATATTGTGGCAGAGGGACTATGGCTTATTGCTAGAGGTGCAGTCAAAAAAGGGATTATAGCAGACCATTTGGGAATTTTTGTTGATTTATGTTTTGGGAACTTGCAAAGGGCGGGTAGCACAGATTTGTGGTTAGCAACTTTTGCTTACGGCTTCCAGTTGTATTTGGATTTCAGTGGTTACGTGGATATTGCCCGTGGAAGTGCTTTGCTATTTGGGTTGGTTTTACCGGAAAATTTTGACTTTCCCTACTTCAGCACGAGTATTGCTGACTTTTGGCGGCGCTGGCACATCACTCTAGGAGATTGGCTGCGTAATTACCTGTACTTTCCTTTGGGTGGTTCTCGCCAAGGATTAGATCGCACCTGCCTTAATTTAATGATTATCATGCTGATTGCAGGTATTTGGCACGGTGCAGCACTGGGTTTTGTGGTTTGGGGGGTATTTCACGGATTAGCTTTGGCTGTTCATCGTTTCACTGATGCTATCAGTGATCGCTTTGAAGATCTGGAAAATTTCTGGCAACAACCATTGGGTACAGTTTTGGCTTGGCTACTTACGCAATTTATGGTTTTCACCTCTTGGATTTGGTTCCGCCTACCCAATCTTGAAGATTCCTCTTTTGTATTTCAGCATCTTTGGGGTTTTCCTGCCAATGAGCAATTTGCTCAAAAGGTATACGTTGATGCGTTAAACATAACTCAATACCAACTGGCAATTTTGCTAGTCGTTCTATATATTGCAATGGCTCTTGTCTACATTTTTAACCGAACATTGAAGTTACAGTTGATCTGGCCTGTAAAGCTTGTTTTCGTACCTTTGTGTTTCTACAGTGTTTTGTTACTCGCTCCTGAAGGCAGTTTACCTTACATATATTTTGATTTCTAAGAGAACAGGGAACAGGGAACGCTTAACAGGGAACAGGGAAAGAGTGTTTCTTTGATTTGTAGCGGTGATGCACTGATCGTGGGATGCTTTCAATAGACAGAGATTTTGATTGTTAATAAACAGATAGTTTTGCTTTATATTTTCTTTGGTAGATAACACATTCTAAAAGTTATCGTTATGTTTGTATGACTAACTTTACTTTTTTTAAAAAAAATATAAAATGTAACAAAGTATTAAGTAAGCACTTCAGTTTAAGTGAATTGATCTAAATTTATAAATGACAGGTAAATCACTGACTTACCTGATAAATAACAGTCAAAAAGTTTATCGCACTTATAACAAAAATGACCACAACAATACAACGTCGCGAAGGCGGCAACGTATGGGAGCGGTTCTGCCAATGGATCACCTCCACCGAAAATCGCTTATATGTAGGTTGGTTCGGTGTAGTGATGGTTCCTACCCTTCTGTCTGCTGCCATCTGTTTCATTATCGCTTTTATCGCAGCACCTCCGGTTGACATCGACGGTATCCGTGAGCCAGTTGCAGGTTCCTTAATCTATGGAAACAACATCATCTCTGGTGCTGTTGTTCCTTCCTCCAACGCTATCGGCTTGCACTTCTACCCCATCTGGGAAGCAGCTTCCTTAGATGAGTGGTTGTACAACGGTGGTCCATACCAGCTGGTCGCATTCCACTTCCTTATTGGCATATTCTGCTGGTTGGGTCGTCAGTGGGAACTGAGCTATCGCTTAGGTATGCGTCCCTGGATCTGCGTAGCTTACTCTGCTCCAGTAGCAGCAGCAACCTCCGTATTCTTGATTTACCCCCTCGGACAAGGTTCCTTCTCCGATGGTATGCCTCTGGGTATTGCTGGAACCTTCAACTTCATGTTGGTGTTTCAAGCAGAGCACAACATCCTAATGCACCCCTTCCACATGTTAGGTGTTGCTGGTGTCTTCGGTGGTTCACTGTTCAGTGCAATGCACGGTTCTTTGGTGACCTCCTCCTTGGTTCGTGAAACAACCGAAGCTGAATCTCAGAACAACGGTTACATCTTCGGTCAAGAAGAAGAAACCTACAACATCGTTGCTGCTCACGGCTACTTCGGTCGCTTAATATTCCAATACGCTTCCTTCAACAACAGCCGTAGCTTGCACTTCTTCTTGGCTGCATGGCCTGTCATCGGTATCTGGTTTACCGCGCTGGGTATCAGCACCATGGCGTTCAACCTCAACGGTTTCAACTTCAACCAATCGTTGATTGATTCTCAAGGTCGTGTGATTGGTTCTTGGGCAGATGTGCTCAACCGCGCTAACTTGGGTATGGAAGTAATGCACGAGCGTAACGCTCACAACTTCCCCCTCGACTTAGCTAGCACAGAAGTTACTCCTGTAGCACTTTCTGCTCCTGCTATCAACGGCTAATTCTTAATAGCCTAAGGACGCGAGACATCGCGTCCTCTACAAATGAAAAGCGCCCTTCTCGAATGAGAGGGGCGCTTTTCATTTGATTAATAGATAGGAGTCAAAAATGGATGCAGCGAATGCTCACAATTTGCAGCTCGATAATTGTGGTGACATTGAAAAAGTCAAAGCTACTGATAAATAAGGGTTTTCACGTATCGCTCTATTTGCAACATAACAACAAAGCTAAATGCAACAATTCTTATTTGCATTGATATATTGAGCATGCTAAATTACAGCAAATCCTAGGTTCTGATGGGGTTCAGCCATCAGAGGTAACGGGGAAAGTATGCCTGCGCCACGCCGTAGGCGAACGGTGAAAATCCGACACTGTCCCGCAGCTGTGATGAGACTCAAAATTTTGTCTCTAAGTCAGAATGCCCGCCTGAGGTAATAAACATAAAACCGTCTGCGAGGTACAGATGCCAAATATTCTTTTTAATTACCGTTGTGCGGTAAAAGTCGTTGTGTCTAGTATGAGTGCAATGACGACTTTGATATTGTGGAACTATGCTGTGTGTGCTGGAGAAATTGCACAACCGGAAAAAATAGCACAAAGCATAAGTCCGCCAACAAATGAACAAGAACCACCTATTGAAATTACAGTCACAGGTAAAGTGTTGAATCAGCCTGTTTTCTCTCCCTTTCGTCGAGAGGGGACAGTGAAAGATTCTACCCGTCCAGTCTACGTCATTACAGGTGAAGAAATGGAAGCGCAGGGTGCGCGAACCGTTAGAGAAGCGCTACGATTTCTCCCCGGAATCTTACCTGATGGAACAGTTGGGACAGAAGTGAACGCATTAAGCGGTCAATTTCTTCGGGGTTCTAACTCCGAACAAGTATTGATTTTACTAGATGGGAGACCGATTAATAATCTTGGTGGTGGTGGTTTTGACCTTTCAGAAATCACCACCAACAACATCGAACGAATAGAAGTTTTACCTGGAGGAGGTTCTACCCTATACGGTTCCGATGCGATTGGTGGAGTGATTAACATTATCACTCGCCGTCCGACAGAGAAAGTGACAACACAAGCGGGAGTGACTCTGGGTGCGTATGGACTCAATGAACAGACTATCCAGAATAGCGGGAAAATAGGAGATATTTCTTGGGTTGTGGGATATCACCGCACCGAAGCTGATAATAATTATCCCTTTTCCATCCCAGAAGCCAACTTTGAAGGAACCAGGAAAAACAATGACACTCTCTACAACAACTTTAATGTGAAGTTGGAGGCGAATTTAGGAAGACGCAATACTCTTGCTGTCTCAACCTTATACTTAAGCAAAAATCAAGGAGTCCCAGGAGGAGTCCCCATACCCGAACCCCAGTTTGGACAAGGTTATTTTAACTAGTTAACTGAGAGCGATCGCAAATACACAGACCAAGTTCTCACCGATTTAACTTGGAACTCAAAACTAGGAGGAGGAAACGATTCCCTAATCACAGCAAGAGTTTACGCCGATTTTCTCAACACTCGTTTTGATAGTCGTGCTTCATATTCTCAACGGTATGATAACGAGCAAACCTCTTACGGAATCCAAACGCAACATAGTTGGAAATTTGCTAAAAATCAAACCTTAGTTTATGGCTTTGATTACCGCAATGTGTCAGCAAGTAACAGTACTTTCAACTATTTGAGAAACACAGACACAACTAGTTATGACGATAGCATCTCTCAAGGAGCGCTCTTCGCTAGATATGAGATTAATTTTACTCCTAGCTTTAGTCTCAATTTAGGCTTGCGCCAAGATTTCAATAGCTTAGCAAATGGCTCGTTTACATCACCAAGTATAGGCGCAAAACTAGCACTGACTGACTCTACAACTCTGCAAGCTAACTATATCAGGAATTTCCGCGCACCAACTCTTTTCAATTTATATGCTAGGGGTTCTACTTTCGTTGGTAATCCGAATCTACGACCAGAGAATGGTGATAGTTATGATATAGGTATTGACCAGAAGCTGTGGAATTTTGGTTTGTTGCGCGTGACCTACTTCAGTAATACAATATCAGATTTAATTGCCTATAACTTTGCTGTTCCCGTAGCCACATACGAGAATATTGGCTTAGTTCGCACTACGGGAATTGAAGCTGCTTTGAATGTACAACTGGCGAAAAATGTCTATGCTTTCGTGAATTATACACTCAATGACCCACGCATTTTAAAAAGTGTCAATTCTGCTGAAGTGGACAAAGAGTTAAGATTTGCAGGTGCAGATAGTTTAAATTTGGGAATTTCTTATGAAACACCTCAAGGCTTATATGCAGGAATCCTTATGCACTCCCTTGGTTCATATCCCATCAACAATACCAACACGGAATCTTTGTCTGGGTACACAACTTTTTATTTCAAAACGCGAATTACTCTGAGCGATAACTTGGTATTTACTGGTAGTGTAGACAATATCTTGAATCAGAGATATCAGTTATTTCCTGGTTATCCTGATGCAGGAAGAGTTTTTCAAGTGGGTTTAAATGCCACATTTTAAATAGTACTAAAATACTATTTAGGAATTAATTCTTCCTCTCTTTTCTCCTCATGCCAGTCGCCTACGGAGGGAAAGCCGTCATTCGTGCTGGCTCCTCTGTGTCTTCTGCGTCCACCGCGAACTTTGCGGGAGGAACATCCACACCACAAATTCGCTCTCTGCGGTTCAAGAAAACTCTTTTTCACCAATCAGATAGGATTGCTATAACCATCAACAACCAACAACTCACAATCCCAAATTATTATGAGTGAATTTAATCCTTGGGTAACACCATTAAACCGTGTCGTTAAAGAACCTTCGCTAACAGGAGGATACATTGAATATGAAAATTTTGATTGTAGTTGCGGCGTTTTATCATCACTACTTTACACCTTATTTCAGCAAAATTGGCAACAGGTAGGGGTAGGACACATTGTACAAGGTGGCGTGTTGGAATTAGAATTTCCTACTGCACCCAAAATTTGTATTCTTTATGATGGATATCTGACAGTCGTCACAGAAAGTTGGCATCTTCACTTATGTATTGAAGCAAATTTAGGTGGCCCCCATTGTAAAACACCATTAGAATTAAGGAAACAACGTCAAATCAGTCGTGCTGCTTTTTATAGACGGTTTAATGCAGAAGGAATCGCCAGAAGTTGGGGAATTGATTTTTGGAATGGTGCAAGTGAAAATTTAATGACTATCTTCTTGCCTAATCCCTATGTCGAGGGAGAAAATTTATTACCAGAAGGTAAGCCGAACTTAGCAAAATTAGAGCTTTACGAACAACTGCGAGATATCTATGTGTTAGGTAAAAAGCCAATTCCCTTTCAAAAAAATCCCCTAAAGCATGCTTATATATCTGTTTGCACTTCTAGTCGTTGTCTTCCTTCCCAAAATTGGAAACCTACTTTTGATACACTAAAAGCAGCAGTTGAAAAAGCAGGTTTGGATGTGGAAGTAAGAACTTCTGGCTGTTTGGAAGTTTGCAAACTTGGTCCAGTTGTGTTTTATTCAGAGGATAAGACTTGGTATACTCGCGTCAAACCAGAGGTGGTTGAAACTATTGTTAATCAACATTTGGTTGAAGGTAAGAAAGTGAGTGCGCATTGCTATCCGCCAGAGTCTGTTGAAAAAAAGTAACCGCACATGCACGATTTTTGGAGGCGGATAAGTTATTGGTGTATTTTTGTGGTTATTTCTGGAACATTTTCAGATGAGAATTAGAATATTTCGTCAAGCTAAATTGTTCGCTTTTTTCTGTCAGTTTTTGTTGGTTGCGGTTTTGGCGATCGCCTGTCACACCACAACCCCTCCCACTCTACCAACAGACATCAAAGAATGCGCTCAAGCTTATAATCCAAACACCGACTACTTTCCGGAAAAAGTAACCGTCAATTATGCCACTGGTTTTGAGGTGAAATATTACAAAAACTATAAGGCTGTGACGGTGAAAAATCCCTGGCGGGATGCACAAGTTAGTTTTCAATATATTTTAGTGCAATGCGGGACACCTCCACCAACAGGGTTTAACCAAAACCAAGTTATTACAGTACCTATAAATACCGTTGTCTCTCTTTCTACGACTCATTTGCCACATTTAGCAAAGTTAGGAGTTGTAGATAAACTCATTGGTGTGAGTGATAGCAAACAAGTCAATACACCAGAAGTAGTAGAAAAATTGAAAGAAGGTAAAATAACAAAAGTAGGAAATAATGCTAGTCTCAATGTTGAGAAATTACTAGAACTGAATCCTAATTTAGTGATGACTTACGGTACAGGAGACAAACAAACAGATAATTATCCTAAAATTCAAGAAGCAGGTTTAAAAGTGGCGATAAATGCCGAATATATGGAAAATTCTCCCTTAGGAAGAAGTGAATGGCTCAAGTTTACGGCTTTGTTTTTTAATAAAGAGAAAGTAGCCCAAAAAATCTTTGATGAAACTGTCAAAAAATATCAAGCTATAGCCGCCAAAGCACAATCTGTCAAAAATCGTCCGACTGTATTTGTGGGATTCAACTTTAAAGGTATCTGGTATATGCCAGGGGGTAACAGTTATGTCGCCAAATTTTTAGCTGATGCCGGAAGTGATTATCTTTGGAATAACAAGAAATCATCTGGCAGTCTTCCCCTATCATTTGAAACTATTTTAGAACGTGCTGCCAACGCTGACTACTGGCTAAATTCCAGTCAATTTTGGAAAAGTTTAAAAGATTTACAGGATCAAGACAATCGCTACACTGATTTTCAAGCAGTACAGAAAGGAAACGTTTATAATAACAATGCCCGTGTCAATGAGACTGGTGGCAACGATTACTGGGAAGGTGGAATTAGTAACCCTGATGTCGTTTTATCCGACTTAATTAAGATTTTCCATCCAGAAATCTTACCAAATCACCAGTTAGTTTACTATCAAAAACTCAGCTAATCTATTTTTGATTTTGTCTTTTTTTTCTTTCCTTTGCGTCCTTGGCGTCTTGGCGGTTTATTTTTTCAATGCCATCTCTAAAATACAAATTAAAACCAATTTTACGAACTTTTCAACATTTCAGTTGGAAAACACTCTTCTTTCCCACACTACTCATAACATTAATTCTCACCTTCTTGCTAGACTTAGCCCTTGGCTCAGTCCACATACCCCTAACCCAAGTCATTACAATCCTACTAAACGGAGAACCAGAAAAAGCAAGTTGGACAAATATTATTCTGAAATTTCGCTTACCAAAAGCCTTAACTGCAACCCTTGCTGGTGCTGCTTTAGGCGTGAGTGGCTTGCAAATGCAAACACTTTTTAGAAACCCTTTAGCAGGACCTTTTGTATTAGGTATTAGTTCCGGTGCTTCTTTAGGAGTCGCGTTGGTGGTGTTAACAACAAGTGTCACGGGTGCGGGTACGTTGTTCAAAGATTTAGGGGTGATTGGCGATTTTGGTTTAGTTGTGGCGGCGAGTCTGGGTGCTGCAGCAGTGTTGGGGTTAGTGTTACTTGTTTCTCACCGCGTCGAAGACACGATGACGCTATTGATTTTAGGATTGTTGTTTGGCTATGCAACGAGTGCTATTGTAAGTATCTTGCTGCATTTGAGTGAAAGTCAGCAAATCCAATCATACTTGCTGTGGACTTTTGGCAGTTTTGGTGGTGTCACCTGGCAACAAATGCTAGTTTTAGCGCCTGTGGTACTGATAGCGTTGTTAATTTCGTTGATGCTATCCAAACCTTTGAATGCACTCCTTCTGGGTGAAGCTTATGCTCGCAGTCTCGGTTTAGGTGTAGAAGAAGTCAGATTTTGGATTCTTATCACTTCTTCCATCTTAGCAGGTGCGATTACCGCCTTTTGTGGACCGATCGCCTTTTTAGGTGTAGCGGTTCCTCACCTTTGTCGCAGTCTGTTCAATACTTGTGAACATCGGGTGTTAGTCCCTGCTGTGACTTTCATGGGTGCAATTTTGGCGTTAATTGCAGATTTGATCTCACAGCTACCCGGAAGTGATATAGTGTTACCTTTGAATTCTGTTACCGCTTTGATAGGGACTCCTGTTGTGACTTGGGTGATTTTGCGTCGTCAGTCTCGCACATCTTTTCCGAAATAAATGAATTGACATCCTGCTGCTCCTTATTTACTGGACATCTTCGGACGACGTGCAGCTTGCACTTACTTTGTAACAACTAAAAATCGCAATTCTGGTCAAGTCAAGACTGCTCTTGCTTTAACTTTTTTCTATAGATATGTTGACAGTACAAGGAAGCAAGTTTTGCAATATGCCTAACTTCGTTAAAATATAATAATATATTGTTTCTTTAAATCCACGCTCTTCATAAGATGGGTAGAATTCCACAGAAAAACTGCATTTGAGAGAAGTCACATACTGCTTGATTTTTGAGACTACCAATACATCTTCTTCTGCATAAGGCTGGCTATTCACCCGTTGATAAGAATAGTCATACAAATACGTCGGTGATGAAGGTTCATAGAGCAAGATAATTTTACCACCAGGTTTCAGCACCCTTACCATTTCGTTGAGAGTTTGACTAAAATCATTTTTTTCTCCAAAATGATGAAATGCTGCAAATGCGAAAATTCTATCAAATTGCTCTGCTTCAAATGGAATTTCACGGCAATTCAAAACCCATTTTTCATCCAAGTAAGTATTCAAGAATTTTTCAAGGTTATTTGTATATTGAAGATTTGAAAGTATTAAGTCACTTCCAACTACATAAGTATTTGGATACTCTCTTTTTATCAAAAGACTAGCCCAGCAATAGCCACCTCCCATTTCTAATATACTTTCATTTCCAGAAAGATTGAGCCGTGATATGAGTTTTTGGAAAGTTTTAATAGCGGGTGATCTGAAGACAATAGCATCAAACAAATCATCCTCTCTATGAGAAGTTCTCCACTCCTCAAACTTCTGATGAGCTACAATTTCTTTTTTGTCACTTTCTGTGAGAATTGTTGCGTTTATAGAGTTAAAAATTCCTTCACAGTCTTGAAAATGTACACCTTTATATAAATTCAGCATAGTCAAGTGTTATCAGGATTCAAATTTTTGGGATTGCAAAATCGAAGTCTGAAATAGGGTAGTTCTGATTTGACCCCTTGTTGATTTATCTGAGGTTGGGTGGGGATTTACGCAGTTTCTCAAAGAAATATACGTTTCTTTACATAATGTCTTGATATATCTGGTTAATTGGCTACTAGAAATTCGCTCCCACAGCACTTGCCTCGCGCTTTGCGCTAATTCCCGTAAAAAGCCGTAGGTATCTGTGTGTCCCACGGCTTTTAGCTGTCTGATACCGTTTCACTTTAAGGTTGATACAAATAGGCAGCAGAGGAGCAGAGGAGCAGAGGAGCAGGGGAGAAAGAATTAGAGACTAATCATTTGTATCAAGGATTTCGTGAAATGGTATGACTCCCTCACAAAGAGTGTATTTCTTGAGAGTTATAGCAGTTGCCAGGTAGATTAGGACATGAACTAATGAGAAAATACGGACACCACGAGACTTTCAAGGCTGTTAAGAGTTAAGCGTTCCCTGTTAAGCGTTCCCTGCTATAAGAAATACACTCTTTGTGAGTGGGTTAAGCATTACTCAAATTCACTTTGACAATCATATCGTTGTAATCCTTATCACCCCCACTTGCTAAATCTTCAAAGCCAAAGGTGTTATTTCCCAACAAACGAATATGGTCAACTTTATCTGAGTTAGCTCCTAAAAAGGAAAAATACACTGCGGGGTCGTTATTTGGATTTCCATCTAAAATTGCATCTGGCGTACCATTAGAAATAATGAATGGTGCCAAGATTGAACCAGGGCTAAGATTAGCTGTGAATGTAGCAGTTCTTTGGTTGGCCACTGTTAAGTCAATACCTGGAACACGTCGCTGCACTGCAGCTTGAGCATAACCTGCATCACCAGGACGCAAGTCCACTGTCCCGTTACCATCAAGATCTATACCACCATTCGCATCAGCTACTTGATAAAAGCCAACGAAATCGTTATTGCTTGCTTCTCTGTTTAAGACAAAGTCTGCTTTGACCTGAGTTGACACATTGCGTAAATCAATCTGTTCTCCAAAAGGATTTCCCTGAAGACCAGCACCCAGAGGTAACGATTGATTTGTTGCCTTAATATTCACTACCAGATTTTGGAAGTCAGAAGTATTGCTATTTGATGTATCATTCAAAGCCAGTGTAAACTCGCCATTCCCCAAGTTTGTCACTTTTTGCGTTAAGGGGTTGGAAAAGATGAGGTCTTTGGCAGAGGTTGAACCAGCTTGCACAGCGTCGATACTACTATTGTTGACTAAGAAGAATTGCAGGCGTGCACTTGAGTTAAATGCAAGTAGACGTGTTAAGTCAGTATTAAACCCATTGGGATTATCGGTAACGACTGAGAAAATGGTCTTGGCTCTTGAAAGTGCAGCTTGGGCATAATTTTCTGCACCAGGAGCAATACCATTAATTGTTCCTTGGTCATCGTCAACTACAAACACTCCCAGTTCATTCACCTGATTAGAATTGGCTTTGTTGAGAGTGACTTCAAGTTTTGGGTTGCTGCCTTCTAACTGGAAAATGTTGTTAGAAGTTTGTTTGAGGGTAGAAGCAACTTTGCTGCCAGGAAGGCTGACGGGGTTGGCAGGGTTGATGGGAGAGATGACACTACCAATGCTAATTGCAGCAGTGTCAGTCGCACTGCTAAAGGCAGTCGCGCCACCGTTGAGGGTTGTGTCTGCGGTGCTGCCGTTGGTACCAGTGGTCCCGTCCCAGGCACGGAAAGTCAAAGCATTGCTGATGGTGCCATTGAAGTTGGCGTTGGGCTGGAAGTAAATACGGGTGTTAGCATCAGCCGCCAATAGACGGGCGTTGGTGTTGGATACAACTCCTAAAGCTGCCCAGTTATTGCCATTGTCGGTGCTGTAGAAGAAGGTGCCGTTGGTAGTGTCAGCATTTGCGATCGCAACACCTGTGAGTGGATTGCTGTCCGGATCGGTGACGTTACCATTAGCACCCAAACTCACCAACGAAGAAACAAGCGTACCAACTGCCCCTATGGGTGCGCCTGCATTTTTGTCAATACCAGTTAGAGTGACGTTGGTGTCACGCAGGATAGGAGCATCATTGACGGCATCAACGGTAATTGCAACAGCGTCAGTTGCAATGCTAAAGGCAGTAGTGCCACCGTTAAGGGTGGTGTTCGCAGTGCTACCGTTGGTACCAGTGGTCCCGTCCCATGCGCGGAAGGTTAGGGCATTGTTGATCGAACCATTGAAGTTAGCGGTGGGTTGGAAGTAAAGGCGAGTGTTTCCATTAGCTGCCAATAGGCGGGCGTTGGTGTCGGACACAGCTCCTAAAGCTGCCCAGCTACTGCCATCATCGGTGCTGTAGAACCAACTGCCGTTGGTAGTGTTCGCATTTGTGATGGCAATACCTGTTAGTGCATTACCTGTAGATCCATTACCTGTAGTTACATTGTTGTCTAAGTCGGTGACGTTAACACCAAGACTGACTAAGGAGGAAACAAGGGTACCAACTGGTCCGGTGGGTGCGCCTGCATCTTCAACTGTGCTTAGGAAGAGGTTGGTGTCAAGCAGGATAGGAGCGTTATTGACGGCGTTGATGGTAATTGTGCTAGTGTTAACCCCAGTGCTAAAAGCAGTAGCAGCACCGTTGAGGATGGTGTCTGCGGTGCTGCCGTTGGTACCAGTGGTTTGGTCCCACGCACGAAAGGTTAGAACATTATCGATGCTGCCATTGGAGTTGCCGTTCGGCTGGAAGTAAAGACGGGTGCTTGCATTAGCCGCCAATAGGCGAGCGTTGGTGTCGGATAAAATTCCTACGGGTATCCAGCTGCTGCCGTTGTTGGTGCTGTAGAACCAATTGCCGTTGGTATTGTTAGCATTTGTGATCGCAATACCTGTGAGTGCATTGCTGTCTGGATCGATGACGTTATCACCAAGCCGGACTAGGGAGGAAACAAGCGTACCAACTGCGCCTATGGGTGCGCCTACATTTTGATTAATTGCAGTTAGGGTGATATTAGCTTCACCGAGGGTAGGAGCATCATTGACGGAATTGATCGTAATTCCTGCAGCGCCAGTTGTACTGCTAAAAGCAGTAGTGCCACCACTAATGGTGGTGTTTGCAATGCTTGTGTTGGTACCAGTGGTCCCGTCCCAGGCACGGAAGGTTAGAGCATTGTTGATGGTGCCATTAAAGTTGGCTTTGGGCTGGAAGTAAATGCGGGTAATTCCATCAGCCGCCAATAAGCGAGCGTTAGTATTAGATACCAAGTCTAAAGGTGCCCAGCTGTTGCCATCGTCAGCGCTGTAAAAGAAGTTGCCGTTGGTAGTGTCAGCATTTGTGATCGCAATACCTGTGAGTGCATTGCTGTCTGGATCGATGACGTTATCAACCGTGACTAAGGAGGAAATAAGGGTACCAACTCCTCCTGTGGGTTCACCTGCGTCTTCGTCAATCGTAGTTAGGGTGAGGTTGGTGTTATTGAGGGTAGGAGCATTATTAACGGCATTGACGGTAATTGTTGCAGTGTTAATCCCAGTGCTAAAGGCAGTCGCATCACCGTTGACTGTTGTATCCGCAGTGCTGCCGTTGGTACCAGTGGTTTGGTCCCACGCATGGAAAGCCAGAGCATTGACAATAGGACTAGGACTACTGAAGCCGGGGTTGGGCTGGAAGTAAACGCGGGTGATTGCATCAGCCGCCAATAGGCGAGCGTTGTTCTCGGAGACAGACTCCAAAGCTGCCCAGTTGCTGCCATTGTTGATGGTGTACAACCAATTGCCGTTGGTAGTGTCAGCATTTGTGATCGCAATACCTGTGAGTGCGTCGCGGTCTTCGTCAATAACATTACCACCAAGGGTCACTAAGGAGAAAATTGGGGTACCAACTGCCCCTATGGGTGCGCCTGCATTTTGGTTAACGGCACTCAGGATGACCTCAGTATTATTGAGGATAGGAGCACTATTGAGTACATATGGATACGCTTCGGTAACCTCAGCGCTTAATGCCAGTGGTTGATTTGAAATGTTGCCAATGTTGACTTCTAGGTTCCAATCACCCCCCAAAATAGCATTGCCAGTCAGGTTGGCGGAGGCGGCAACATTTGCTTTCGTTAGTTGATGTAGCTTGGTGATGAATTCTTCCCCAGCATCACCTGCAGCCACATGGCAACCATATAAGAGAAGGTAGGGAACTGGAGATAACCGAAGGTGAGAATCTGGTGAGCCAGCGCGTTGGGGAGCCAGTACTGCAGCGCTGTCTCCCTCCGTAGGTATCTGGTGAGACAGCGCTGCAGGAGGGTCTCCCTCCGTAGGCGACTGCGTTAGCGCAGCGGAACCGGAGGTTCTCCCCTCCGGGCGTCCGGGTTCCCCGACTTGTAGACGCCCGGAGGGCGGCTTCCCGAAGGGTAGCGACTGGCGAACCTGTAAGGGTGAGAACCAATTCTTGAGTTGGTCAGCGTAAAGTTCTAGAGTGTTGAGGCTGAGTTCACTATTGCCAAGGCTTAGGGTTCCCGGAGAGCCGTGAGAAACTATGTGGACATTTTCCACTCCACGGTATTGAGATAGTACCTGGGTAATTTGTACGACTCCATCTTGCTCGGGATCAAGAACAATAGCCTTGATATTTGCAACAACAAACCTAAGTAAAATATCGTAGTTGTTGACAGATGGATCAATGAAAAGAATGCCTGTAATCTTCATCTAGTTCTTTATAAAACAATATTACGTTTTAAATCTGATGACTAACCGTTCACTTATAGGAAACTAAAGGGTGGAGGGAGTTCTAGGTCTTTGTCAATCTTTCTAGACACTCGCTAACTATGAGAGTTTTGGTTGGTAACACAAGGTGAATACTCTCTGTTCAGGTATTTTTATTGCTTTGTCTTTTTATACAAAGTAAGTAGAAGCAGTTATCCCATAAATTGTTAATACCTGTTCAACACTACTTCCCGACTTTCATATTTCCGTATAAATTACTAGTCTTTAACAAAAAAAGATACTAATATTTAGTTATAATCAAGCTGGAAATATTTTGGAAAAAGTATTTTTTTTTAGTGTATAGTCGATAAAATTTACTCAGAAATATCGGCTTGTACCCCCTTTACCCCTGCCCCCCTCTTCGGTCATGTCAGAATTAATGTAAATGGCAGTTTTTCTCAAGGTTCTTAGCCCAATCCTTAATAGCGTGTTGTACTGTTACCATACGGTTCTACAATAGTCAGGCGATGCTCCAGCAGGGAGCCACCCAAAGGGCGATCGCAAAAATTTCCGATTTCTATCTCACTTGTGCATAAGTTGATTTTGCCTGCACTTAATTAATAAATAAGTCTGATTTACATAATCGGATTTTCGTCAACGTCTAAGTTTGTTCAAACTGGGAACAGGGAACAAGGAACAACTGATAACTGATAACTGATAACTGATAACTGATAACTGATAAATGACAGCCCATTCAACAGTAATTGATACCAGAGTCAAGAAAATTCTGATTTTATCAGCTAACCCAAACAATACCTCCAAGTTACGTCTGGATGAGGAAGTTAGAGAAATTCAGGCGGGGCTACAACGTGCCAAAAAGCGAGAACAGTTTGAAATCATTAGCAGGTGGGCTGTACGGGTTGATGATTTACGACGTGCTTTATTAGACCATGAACCGCAAATTGTACATTTTTCGGGACATGGTTCTGGGAGTGATGGCTTGGCGTTGGAGAATAACTCTGGAGAATTACAACTTGTTAGTACTCAATCGTTAGCAAGGTTGTTTAAGTTATTTAAAGACAAAGTAGAGTGTGTTTTGCTCAACGCCTGCTACAGTGAAGTACAAGCTGAAGCGATTCACCAAAACATAGATTATGTGATTGGGATGAATCGAGCTTTGGGCGATCGCGCAGCAATTGAGTTTGCAGTTGGGTTTTATGATGCTATCGGTGCAGGCAGAAGTTACGAGGATGCTTTTGAATTTGGTTGCACTTCGATTGATTTAGAAGGAATTCCAGAATCAGAAACACCTGTCTTAAAATCTAAACACAGCAATCAAGACAAAATTTCTTCTACGACTTCTAGGACTTCAAGACAGCGCATCTTTATTAGTTACAAGCGCAATGTCGAACCGGATGAACTTGTGGCGATGCAAGTTTATCAGCTATTGTCACAACAGCACAATGTTTTTATTGACCAAAGAATGCTCGTTGGCACGCGCTGGGTAGAATCCATTGAAACAGAACTGCGCAATACTGATTTTCTCATCGTTTTCCTTTCTGAACAATCTGTTACGAGCGAGATGGTGCAGTGGGAAATCTCACTGGCGATGGAATTAGCCCAATCCCAAAACGGAAAACCTGTTATTCTGCCAGTGCGTTTAGCATATCGAGAAGCTTTTCCCCATCCCCTCAGCATTTACTTGAACCACATCAACTGGGCATTTTGGGAAAGTCCACAGGATACGCCGCATTTGATAGAAGAGTTGAGGCAAGCAATTAATGGTGGTTCTCTAAGCATAGTCCCAAAAGCTAGGACTAATTTACTCCAGATAAGTGTACCTGAGCAATTACCCCGACCAACACCATTTGCACAACCAATGGTGTTAGAAATGCCATCCGGGACGATGAAACCTGAATCTTCGTTTTATGTGGAACGCAACGCGGACACAATTGCGTTGCAAACCATTGTACAGCAAGGCGTAACGATTCCCATCAAAGGACCCAGGCAAGTTGGGAAAAGTTCATTATTGATGCGGATAATTCAAGCTGTTCGCAAAGCTGGTAAGCGAGTTGCTTATTTTGATTTTCAACAGTTAAGTACTGCAGTACTTAACGATGAGGAACTGTTCTTCCGTCACTTTTGTTCTTGGATCAGCGATGAACTGGAACTCGAAGATAAAGTGGAGGAGTATTTTGCTCGAAACTTAACGACGATTCAGCGTTGCGATCGCTATTTACAACGCCATATTATAAAAGGATTGGGACATCCCTTGGTATTGGCAATGGATGAAGTCGATAGAGTTTTTGATACCAACTTCCGCAATGATTTTTTTGGGATGTTGCGTAGCTGGCATAATAATCGTGCGATTTATCCGAGTTTAGACAAATTGGATTTGGTACTGGTTACTTCTACCGAGCCATATCAGTTAATTGATGATTTGAATCAGTCTCCGTTTAATGTCGGGCAGATTATTGAACTAGAAGATTTCACACCAGAACAAGTCGCGGAACTCAATCGGAGTCATAATTCACCTTTGAATGCTAACTTGCTTCAACAATTGTTTCGGTTGCTTGGTGGACATCCTTACTTGGTGCGAAAAGCACTGTACTTAGTAGCCAGCGGACAAATCACTCCAACAGAGTTATTTACGAATGCTACTGCTGCTTCTGGACCTTTTGGTGACCATTTACGGCGACTGCTGTCACTGTTATATGATAAGCAAGAATTAATACAGGGGTTGCTGCTTGTTATTAATCAAAATATCTGTCCCGACAGACAAATTTTCTGGCGGTTGCAAGGTTCTGGATTGGTGCGGGCTTCCGGACAGTCTGTTCTGCCCCGTTGTCAGTTATACGCAGAATATTTCCGGGAGAATCTACATGGCTGATCCAAGCATTTACACTGTTGGTGGCACAGTACAGACGAACCGGAATGGGGTTTATATTTCCCGACAAGCAGATGAGGAATTGTTAGCACTGTGTCGAGACGGAAAATTTGCTTACGTCCTCACACCACGTCAAATGGGTAAATCTAGTTTAATGGTACGTACTGCCTGTCAATTGAGAACCGAAGGAATTAAGTCGGTGATGATTGACTTGACGGGGATAGGTACGCAAGTCACAAATCCAGAACAGTGGTATCTAGGTTTACTGATTCAGATAGAAGCACAACTGATGCTGGATACTGATGTATACTCGTGGTGGCAAGAACACGCACATCTGGGTTTTACACAACGGTTAACAGAATTTTTTCAGCGGGTGTTATTGGTTGAAATCACCGCATCAGTGGTGATTTTTATTGATGAAATTGATACCACTCTTAGCTTAGATTTTACAGACGATTTTTATGCAGCTATTCGCTATCTCTACGTCTCGCGTGCTTCTCTATCATCAGAGTTTCAACGGCTTTCGTTTGTCTTATTTGGTGTCGCAACTCCCGGTGACTTGATACGAGATCCAAAACGGACACCGTTTAATGTTGGTCAGCGAGTTGACTTGACTGATTTTACTTTAACAGAAGCAGAACCACTGGCATCAGGATTGGGGTTGCCAAGAGAGAAAGCACAGCAGGTGTTGGAGCGGGTACTTGATTGGACAAAAGGACACCCGTATTTAACGCAGCACATTTGTTGTATTATTAGCCAATATCCTCAAAAAGATTGGTCAAAAGCTGATATTGACCGTATCGTGAGTAGAAACTTTTTCGGTGCAATGAGTGAGGAGGATAATAATTTACAATTTGTGCGTGATATGCTGACCAAACGCGCACCAGACAAAGTTGCTGTTTTAAGCATTTATCGCAAAATTCGGCAAGGAAAACACCGCGTTGCTGATGAAGAACAGTCAATTACTAAATCTCATCTGAAATTATCGGGTGTGGTTAAAAGGAAGAATGGGGTGTTGAAGGTACGAAATCCCATTTATCAACGAGTGTTTAATTTAAGCTGGGTGAATCAGCACTTACCGTTGAACTTACGGGATTTCTGGGAACGTTATAAGCCTGCACTTCCTTATGTTGCCATATTGTTGGTATTTTCAATTTCAATGGGATGGATGGCATTTTATGCTGATACACAACGTTCACGTGCTGAAAAAGCTCTCACAAATGCAGAGATTTCAGTTCAAAGTTTGACGACAGAAAATCGTTTTACTTCAGGTTATGAACTAGATGCTTTATTATCCGGGTTGAAAACAGGCAAAAATGTGAAAAAATATGGTGATACTGTAAATTTAGAGAACCGCACAAAAGCAATTGTTGCTTTGCAACAGGTTGTTTACGGAGTAAAAGAACGCAATCGATTGGAAGGGCATACCAATGGCGTCAGAAGTTTGGTGTTCAGCCCGGATGGTAAGACGATTGCTTCTGGGAGTTTTGACAACACCGTGAAACTATGGAATCTCTCTGGGCAGTTACTGCATACTCTGAACGGGCATAGCCGTGAAGTCTTTCATGTGGTATTCAGCCCGGATGGCAAGACCATTGCAACTGCTAGTTATGACAACACCGTGAAACTATGGAATCTTTCAGGGCAGTTACTGCATACTCTTATGGGGCATAGCGGTATAGTCTGGAGTGTGGTATTCAGCCCGGATGGCAAGACGCTTGCTTCTGCTGGTGACAACACAGTAAGACTGTGGAATCTCTCTGGGCAGGAACTGCATACCCTTAAGGGGCATACCGGTCCAGTCTATCGTGTGATGTTCAGCCCGGATGGCAAGACGATTGCTTCTGGTAGTAAGGACAAGACAGTAAGACTGTGGAATCTCTCTGGGCAGGAATTGCATATCCTTAAGGGGCATACCGATTCAGTCAATCGTGTGGTGTTCAGCCCGGATGGCAAGACGATTGCCAGTGTTAGTGATGACAACACCGTGAAACTATGGAATCTCTCTGGGCAGGAATTGCATACTCTTATGGGGCATAGCGCTTATATCTGGAGTGTGGTGTTCAGCCCGGATGGCAAGACGATTGCCAGTGTTAGTGATGACAAGACAGCGAAACTGTGGAATCTGTCTGGGCAGGAACTCCACACCCTCAAAGGGCATAGTAATCAGGTTATGAGCGTTGTGTTCAGCCCGAATGGTAAGACGATTGCTTCTGGGAGTTCTGACAACACAGTGAAACTGTGGAATCTGTCTGGGCAGGAACTCCACACCCTCAAAGGGCATAGCAATGCGATCTGGAGCGTGGTGTTCAGCCCGGATGGCAAGACGATTGCTACTGGTAGTCAGGACAACACAGTAAGACTGTGGAATCTCTCTGGGCAGGAACTGCATATTCTTAAGGGGCATACCAGTGAAGTCAATCATGTGAAGTTCAGCCCGGATGGCAAGACGATTGCTTCTAGTAGTAGAGACAACACAGTAAGATTGTGGAATCTCTCTGGGCAGGAACTGCATACTCTTATGGGGCACAGCGGTGTAGTCAATAGTGTGGTGTTCAGCCCGGATGGCAAGACGATTGCTTCTGCTAGTTCTGACAACACAGTAAGACTGTGGAATCTCTCTGGGCAGGAACTGCATACTCTTATGGGGCACAGCGGTGTAGTCAATAGTGTGGTGTTCAGCCCGGATGGCAAGACGATTGCTTCTGCTAGTTCTGACAACACAGTAAGACTGTGGAATCTCTCTGGGCAGGAACTGCATACTCTTATGGGGCACAGCGGTGTAGTCAATAGTGTGGTGTTCAGCCCGGATGGCAAGACGATTGCTTCTGCTAGTTCTGACAACACAGTAAGACTGTGGAATCTCTCTGGGCAGGAACTGCATACTCTTATGGGGCACAGCGGTGTAGTCAATAGTGTGGTGTTCAGCCCGGATGGCAAGACGATTGCTTCTGCTAGTTCTGACAACACAGTAAGACTGTGGAATCTCTCTGGGCAGGAACTGCATATTCTTAAGGGGCATAAGAGTTATATCTATAATCTGGTGTTCAGCCCGGATGGCAAGACGATTGCTTCTGCTAGTTCTGACAACACACTAAGACTGTGGAATCTCTTTGGGCAGGAACTGTATACTCTTATGGGGCATAGCAGTATAGTCTTTCGTCTGGTGTTCAGCCCGGATGGCAAGACGATTGCTTCTGGTAGTTGGGACAACACAGTAAGACTATGGAATCTCTCCGGGCAGGAACTGGGTATTCTGAAGGGGCATAGCAATGGCGTCAAAAGTGTGGTGTTCAGCCCGGATGGCAAGACGATAGCCTCTGGTAGTTTTGACAACACAGTAAGACTATGGAATATGGATTTGGATAACTTATTAATACGTGGTTGTGCTTGGGCTTCTGATTATCTGAAGAATAACCCTAATGTTAAAGATGATCGTCACCTTTGTGATGATGTTCTTAATAGAAAGTAGTGAGGAGGTAGAACCTCCTACTGCTAGTTCCCAGGCAAAGCCCGCGAACGATAAAAATTAGCAAGCAGAAATTATGAATGGTACTCAAGCCGTTGAGCAATCCATACCTTAATGATCGACTGTCGAGTGACACTCCCGCCGCGCCGCCTCACGATCAAGTGCTTCAATCATCCATATCGGGAAATCGACGTTGATCCGCCGCTGCTCATAACCTGGGCGGCGAACGGTGGAAAGATCAAGGTATGAAGTTACGTCCTCGCCGTTGTCGAACTTTTCGTCAAAGTCTTGGGCTTTCATATAGCTCTACCTCCTGATTTCGTGCTCGCTGTATGGTGTTAAGCTAGCTGTGCCTCCGGCGTTAACTCAAATCTTGCGCCATAATTATCGTCTGCCAAGAAATAAATTTCTTGGCTCAAAGTTCAAGTCCGTTAAAACGGACTGGGTAACTCTTTTAGTCCGTTTTAACGGACTTGAATTATTAGCCTTGAACTTGAGTTCAAGGCGTACTATGGGTAAGGTGCAAGATCTGAGCGCCCAAGGGGCGCGACTACACGCCCCCAACGAATGAAAGAAACACCATTTCCCTGTTCCCTGTTCCCTGTTCCCTGTTCCCTGTGTTTCTTAAGAGTTAAGCTAGCTGCGCCTCCGGCGTTAAGCTAGCTGCGCCTCCGGCGATCGCTTCTTTTACTATAATTTCAACAGGATAATTATATTTTCCCTTCTCTCAATTATGGAAATCACAAAAATATCCAATGAAGGACAAGTAATAATTCCCGAACCATTGCGAAAGTCTCATGGCTGGAAAGTGGGACAGGAACTGATAGCAATTGATATGGGTGACGGAATTCTTCTGAAACCAAAAAAACCTTTTTTAGAAACCACATTGGCTGATGTTGGTGGATGCTTAAAATACCAAGGCATACCAAAAACTCTTGAAGAAATGGATGATGCTATCCGTCAGGGTATAGAGGAATCATGGCATGATATCATCTAGTTTCAGATCTAAATTTGGGAATAAATAAGAATAAATACTATCTCCCAAGCGATATTGTTGCTGCTGATATATACCATTAACTAATTGACATACAGTAAAAGTAGGTTGTTTGGGATTACCGATAAATTGCAAACCACCCAAACCACGAAAATCTACAATCCAATATTCAGGAATTTCCAGAAAAGCATATTCTTCAACTTTTCTTGCATAATCATCTTGCCAATTAGTACTCACAACCTCAGCAACCAGCTTAATAGTATTACCATTACAAATAATAAGTTTTTTTTGCCAAAGTGGTTCTTGACCGAGTTTTTCTTTATCTAAAACAATGACATCTGGACGTAATGCTGTTGCTTCTGCGCGTGGATGTTTAATCAAACAAGTTTTGGGAATCAACCAGTTTAAATGAGTACGAAGAATTTCAGTATAAATTCTACCAGCAATATTTCCTGCAACTTCTTCATGAGGACCAGTTGGTTCCATGTCACGTAATTCTCCGTCAATAAGTTCGTAACGCGGATTATCCCCATACTCAACGAGAAATTGCTCGAAAGTGATAAGCTTGGGTGGGGTATAGGTCATAGTTCATATTGTGACAGCAGGTGGTTTTATTTTAGCGAAGCTATATTAATTCTTTCCCGTAGTTTTATTTCTCAAGTTCCAAACCCACTAAACTGACGCACATACAGCGTTTTTCTGTAAGGTGGGCATTGCTCACCACTATCTCAAATGTCTATCACATAGACTTTTCTGAGCAATGTAGCGCTACGATTTGTAGTCTATTCATATGAAAACCGCTGTAAGGTTCGTGAAATGTCAAAATAATATCATGAGAGATGAAAAATGAAATGAAAAGAACTCCTCCAAGAAAAACGAGCAGAAATTCTCAAGATTGCTGCTAAACATGGTGCTTATAATCTCCGAATTTTTGGTAGCGTAGCTAGAGGAGAAGAAACACCAAGCAGTGATATTGATTTTTTGATTGATTATGACTTGAATAAAATTACACCTTGGTTTCCTGGTGGCTTGGTTCAAGAGTTAGAAACCTTGTTGAATCGGAAGGTTGATGTGGTAACTACTAATTCTTTACATTATTTTATTCAAGATAATGTCTTAAAAGAGGCTATTCCTTTATGAAAAACGCTCGGATTTATCTGATTCACATTCGGGATTGTCTCAACAGAATTAAGCAATATACACGCTTAAGGGAAAGAAGTATTTTTTAATGACATTAAAACCCAAGATGCAGTTTTAAGAAATATTCAGGTGATGTGTGAGTCTGTACAAAAAATCGTCTTGATATGAATTGTCATTGCGAACGGAGCGAAGCGCAGTGAAGCAATCCCAGAAGTTTGCGATTGCTACCCTGGCGGGAAGCCCCCTCCGGGGTCTACGCTCCACTTCGTTTCGCTGCCCTCCGGGCACGCTGCGCTAACGCTGCGGACAAACACGTTTTTGCAAAATTGGATTGTTTGGAATGTCATTGAAAACTATTTGCCTTCTCTAGAAAAAACGATTGAAGCAATGGCACAGGAATTTTGGAATATTTAAGTGAGAAGTACTCCGAAACTGAAAAATCACCTTAATGCAGTATGATCGCGCAGCGTGCGTCTTCTGAGATCTTGCACCATAATTCTCGTCCGCCAAGAAATAAATTTCTACAGCGAGTAGCCCAAGTCCATTGAAATGGACTGAAATTCTTACTCAGTCTTCTTTAGAAGACTTTAGCTATTAGCCTGGGGTTTAAACCCTAGGCGGGTAATGCGACTGGTGCAGGACCTGAGTCTTCGCACGATCGCCTGTTTGTATCTGTTCTTGCACTATTGTCATTTAGCTATGACTCTGGAGGTAGAACCTCCCACCTCTGGTTCCCAGGCTCAGCCTGGGTACCAGAAAAAGCCCCCTTTTTAAGGGGGTTGGGGGATCTCTAGAAAAAGCCCCCTTTTTAAGGGGGTTGGGGGATCTCTAGAAAAAGCCCCCTTTTTAAGGGGGTTGGGGGATCTCTTCTGCGTAAGTCCTATAAATCACACTTTACATGGCATTAAACTATCCACTCTCCCCAAAACTGCCATATCTTCCTCATCCAACTCCACTGGTGTACCACTACGAATTAATTCCGCAAAATCTTCATTAGGAATCATAATAGTTAGCGTATATAAACGACCATAACCGATATTTTCAATCACATGAGTGCCTGTGGGAGGGACTAACAAACTATCTCCTGCTTTAATTCGGACTACTTTGCCATCACAACTGGCGATTCCTTCTCCTTTGAGGACAAAAAACATTTCCACCGCCAATTGATGACGATTGGGTGGTGTTTTCCCACCAACATCAAAAATTTCCACGCAACAAGTCAAAGAAGTATTAGCACTTGCGGTGTCGAATATAATCGCCAAGCGGTTTGAGTCATTGGGACTAATGCGATATGCTTGGTAATCTTTGGGAGATTTGATAACAGGAATCACACAACTAGCCAGGTACATAATTTATCTCCTTTATAGTTATCGGTGTAAAGAGTCGTGAGTTTGGAAGTGTATTTATCTCTCTATGGTTATATGGTCATACAAAGGCAAGCAAAATCACTATTCAACATTCAGCACTTTGTTGAAGTTGCGATCTGTTTGGTAATCTTTGGGAGATTTGACAACGGGAATCACACAACGAGTCGCGTACATAATTTATCTCCTTTATAGTTATCTGAGTTGTAAAGAGTCGTGAGTTTGGAAGTGTATTTATCTTTCTATGGTTATATGGTCATACAGAGGCAAGCGAATCACTATTCAACATCCAGGGCTTTGTTGAAGTGCGTTTAAGATTGCTTGCGAATCACTCACAAAGCCAAAGCACTGGTTGACGTTGTATATTGTCGCGAGCCAACAATACTCAGGAGAAGTTGTCGCAGTACAATCTTTAACTAGTAAGCAGTCGTATCCTAAGAAGTTTGCATCTTGTAAGGTAGCCATCACACATTGATCGGCATTCACTCCTGCAAAAAGTAGTGTTGTTCTGCCCAAGTTCCGGAGGATACTATCCAAAGGGGTATCCCAAAAACCACTCATACGGTATTTATCCACACGAATATCCTGGGGTAATTGTTGGAGTTCATCGACTACCGCCGCCGCCCAACTACCCGCCATGAGTACTTTAGCGCCGTTACTCGGTAAGGGATCACCTAATCCCACGCCAACACCCGTGGAGTTATAGACGTGAAGCAGATTGGCACTAATGTTGAGTAAGTCGGGACGATTTCCCCAATTCACCCAGATCACGGGTACATTTTTGTTTCGGAGTTCAGGTAATAAGATTTGTAAAGGTTGAACAGGTTTCTGGGCTGGGGTGACATCTACACCGATATGCGCCAACCAGCCATCAGGGTGACAGAAGTCGTTTTGCATATCAATGACGAGAATGGCAGTTTTTGCCAAGTCAAGGCGCAGGGTTTTGGTTTCTGTTGATAAAATAACGGGTTGTGGGATCTGGGGAGGACGAGTGATATCTGCAAACGTATGGTTTACTGCCCATGCGTTTGGTGCAATTCCTAAATTCCGAACAGGTATATTCATAGATTGCTACACCCAACACCATCCTTTATTTTGTAACTTGAAAATCTCCTAAATGTTCTATTACTTATACTTAATCAAGGTTTAAGCCATGAACTTTACAATTCAAAATGTTTTAATTACCACTGTTGATGATTATGCAACTGTGGATGTGCAAGTCGTAGATGGGGCGATAGTGGCGATAGCGAAGCGCTGCTGCTTTCAGCAGAACGCACCCAGTCTAGAGGTTATCGGTACGGCGATTAACGGTGAAAACAAACTCCTGTTGCCAGGATTTTTCAACGCCCACAGCCACTCCTCTGAAATGTGGCAACGAGGTATCATTCCACCGCTTCCTCTAGAATTATGGTTAGCACAACTTTACGACTTTGCGCCTCTTGATCTAGAAAAAGTTTACCTTAGTGCTTTGGGAACGGCAGTGGAAACCCTGCTTTCCGGTGGAACGAGTGTGGTGGATCATCTCATCCTCATTCCAGGCAAAGAGTTGGAAACAATTGCAACCGCCGTTCGTGCTTACAAAGAAGTTGGCATTCGTGCTTTTGTCTCTCCTCTAATTCAAGATGAATCCCTGACTGCTGGGATACCATCTGGAGAAACTAAGCAAAATCACGAGCCTTATTTTCGCTCAACTCAGGCGACACTAGAATTAATAGAAGAAGCTGTCAGACAGTTTCATCGCCCAGATGAGGGTATCAGTATTTTAGTTGCCCCCACAGGAATACAATTATGTTCTGATGCTTTGTTCCAAGGATGTATTGAGTTAAGCGATAAGTACAATCTTTGCCGTCACTCCCATCTACTGGAAACCAAAGCGCAAGAGAAACTCGCGCAAGAAAAATATGGCTGTAGTGCGGTTGAACATCTGGGGCGGATTGGTTATTTAGGCGATCGCACATCCCTTGCCCATTGCATTCACTTAACTGACACCGATATCACAATACTCGCCGAAACTAAATCTACAGTTGTCCACAATCCCTTAAGTAACTTGCGTATAGGTAGTGGTATCGCGCCGATTCTGAAATATCGTCAAGCTGGAGTCAACGTCACTTTTGGTTGTGATGGTGCATCTAGCAACGATTCCCAAGACTTACTAGAAGCCATCAAAATAGGTTCAATATTGCACAATATCACAGATTTCGATTACCAACACTGGATTACACCTCGTCAATCAGTGGAGATGGCATCTTTGGGTGGTGCAAAAGGACTGAACATGGCTGATCAACTCGGTTCCCTAACCGTCGGCAAAAAAGCCGATTTGGTGATGTATGACCTCACCAGTTTATCACTACTACCGCGTACAGACCCGATTGGCTTATTAATTCTTGGTCGTCCCACCAATGCGGTAGTTAGTGTCTGGGTAAATGGTAAGCAGGTAGTCGGTGATGGCAAAGTGACTACTATTAACGTGGATGATTTGCGTCAACAATTATTTGATCACAGTCAGTGGGATACAAAACGCAAGTCTGAGACTGTTGCTCAACTTGAAGCTCATTATCGTACAGTCATGGATTTATTGTAGTCATAGGTGCGGCGTTCCGCTCCACAGGTTTTCGCTCTTTGGAGGGAATAGGGAAATTTTAATTCCTGTTAAGCGTTCCCTATTCCCTGTTCCCTTTCAATTTGAAATTATCCCAGTGTATTTTTATTAGTGCGTTGACGAAACAAACCTGTCATACTTACACCAGTAATCAATAAACCGATTAATCCTAAACCATTCAAAAAGGGATAAATTCCTTGTAGATTCAAGACTTCTAGGCTATGGATTTTGATCAGAAATACAGCTAACTCATGCTGGTGGAACCATTCATTGATAATAGTGTACGCCATACCAGTGAGCACAGTCAGAAATAATGGTAGGCACAAAATAATGGCAATCTGGCGATGGTATCGTCGGAAACTACGTAGCATTACTTTTAGTAAAATTATCCTTTCTACAACTGATCATTAATAGGGATCAATAATCAAAATTATGCCAAAGTAGCCATCATGAACTGCCTCACCAGAACACATGAAAATACCTCTTAACCTGTTCCCTGTTAAGCGTTCCCTATTTTCAAGTCAGTTTACCCAGATTGTTGTATTTTTCCATAACCAACTTTCCAATTATCAGGCTGGTTTAACTCATCTTTCTTACCTTGAGAAATCAACCATACAGCAGCCCGAGTATGGAATAATGCCTTCATCAGGTAATATCCTGGCTTAGCATAAACGCCTTCAGCAACAGTCGTGCCAGCAAAAATAAGTTCTCCGCAGAAAGTGCCAGTACCATTTATAGTGACTGTGAACAGCTTATCAGTGAGATTTCCACCAGGAATCATAAAAATTGCGTAAACGTGATGTTCACCTCGCCAAGGCTCAACTATGATTTTCTGAGGATGTGTGTAGAATCTTTCACCTGTTCCTCGAATAACATTTGATTCCTGGCAAGTGAGAAGGTTCGGTAGCCTTGAAATAGTAGTCCAGCTAAGAACAATGATTAAGCTCAGGGTAAATAAAACGTAAGTAATTTTACTTTTAAGCATTCGTACTTTTAGAACTACGTGTTTAATGGTAACTGATTTTGTATTGTGTGGCGATCGCACGTGCGCTTTATATATAGTTCACTACAATTGACGGATATCCAGGATAAACCGAGACGCTTTACTTTGGTTTGGTGTTTTCAAAAAGCCGATAGCGTCATTCCCGATGTTGTTTGGGCAACTCATGAGCAACATGTCAGCTTTCATTTGACTCAAACCACATATAAAGTTATCACTTTAAGGGTGAAAGATTAGCATCAAATAGAATCAAGTGTAGAGTCCCCTGGCAAAATTTCAGAAAGTTAAAACTAACCTTTGTTGTCCTCTTCTGTACTTTTACGAAGATCGATATACTGCTTACCTAAATCAGTGACTTTTACGTAATCGGAAAGGTTATTATCTTTATAAGGAATGTCACGAATTCTACCAACATCTACATATCCTATATCTTTCAGGTGAAAAATTTCTTTTTCTAGATTATCATTCATTTCATAAGAACCAAAGTTACCCCCAGCCAGTTTCTTGAGAGTCTCAAACATAGATTTGGACATAGATATCAAAACTAGCTTGTCAGTTCTTGCCTTTGTGGTAGAGAGTTTTTTTCCAATTGAATTTATTTTGCTATCTAGCTTTCCTCTATCAAAAGTCAATGCAATAACCTCATCAAGCTGAGGAATAAGAAACAGTAGTAATGCAATAGCAATGATTGCTACAAAAAGAAGTGGAGTCGGTTGTCTAGAAATTAACAAAATAAGCAAAACTCCTTCGATAACTGCAATACAGATAAACGCTGCCCACCATTTTGCTGAATAATCTTGAGCCACAATTTCTCTCCTGATAACTCTCAGTCTCAATGATTCCTGTTGAATGAGTTTAATTATAATTGCTCTTTATGAAAGGTTTCTATCTCGATCACAGGAGGTTTTAATTCAAAATCATGATTTGCAACCTAGCATAGAATATACTGATTAACAAACAACAATTTGATCTGTAGATAACAAAAATATCTTGAATTCCCAGTTATTGTGTATAATATTAATTTACAGATTTTTTTAAAGAAAGTAGTTCATCCGGAACCAATTAAATGATTAATAGTCAGTATAAATCTGTATAAAAGCTTGTATAGTATCAATAGATAACATAATTCTCCCCAGATTGAAGAATTATTTTATCTCATTAACTTTATTATCAAAATACTAAATTTAGTGGCTGGGTATAGCGTCAACTGCATTGTCCAATTAAAACTAGAAGTAAGTACTGTATTGCACAAGTTCGCAACGACTAACAGCTTCTTTCCTTGAGTTTCATATGGTGTTTGTAGGGGCTTATAAACAACGCTCTTATCGCTTATTTCAAAAGGGCTAGCCAAATAATCTCAAAGAAAAGCGTTATGAATTTATGAAATGCTGTACTAAGCGCAAATACCTGGAACCCTAGACTTTGCTAAAGATTAATGAAATATCACAGCATTGATGAACTCCTGAACAATAATCAAGCTTGGGTTGCAGAAAAACTGGCTTTGAACCCCAACTATTTTGAACAATTAGCCACCGGACAAAAACCCCCCTATCTTTACATTGGGTGTTCTGATAGTCGTTTACCGCTAACCAACTTTACACGCACAGAACCTGGAGAGTTATTTGTCCATCGCAACATTGCCAATCAAGTGTCCCTAACGGATATTAACTTTTTAGCCGTTTTGGAATACGCAATTTCTCATCTTCAAGTTCAACACATTATTGTTTGCGGTCATTACGGTTGCGGTGGAATTAAGGCGGCGCTAGAAGGAAAAACCATTGGAATCATTGATAATTGGGTGAATCCGATCCGAGAAATCTACTTACAAAACCAAGACGAAATTGATGCTTTGCTCACAAAAGAAGAACGTCTAAATCGTCTAGCAGAAATCAATATTTTGGTACAGGTTAAAAATCTATACCAAACTTCTATTATGCGTAAAGCACTTTATGATCAAAAAGCACCAGTGATTCATGGTTGGGTACTGGATATCCGAACAGGATTAATCAAAGACTTGCAAGTCTCAACGAAACAATGGGAATTACGCCCACCAACCTTGGTTCTTGAGTCCATACCTTCTCTGCCTGATTTTAAATTTATGAATGGGGATTTGGACTGTTTCTCTCAAGAGGCATGTTAAGGTATGGTGATCTGTAGTTATAACTTACGCATGAGTTACGAAAAAACAAGACTGTGAGATTGCTTTCTTACGTCGCAATGACACAACTACGTTATTTTTGCGTAAATCCTGTAACTAATGATTTGCAATACCTGTTTTTCTAAAAGGGTGTACAATGCGCGAACCACAGATTAAGATTGATCCGGGAACTCTGTTGTTAATAGTGTCTGTCCTTCTACTGTTACCTCTTTTGCTGGCTGGTTTCGTCTTTCAATAAGCTATTTGGAACGACTATGACTGCAACAAAATCATCTGCTAATCTACCAATTTTGGAACAATTCCGGACAGGATTACCCAATATTTGCGGCTGTGAGGCAGAAATTAATTCTGTGGTTCAGCAAGATAACCCTGTATTTCTCAACACCACCAATCTCCGCCTAGAAAATATCACGGCTGGGTTTGCTTGTGCTCTCCATATGCATCAACCCAGCATTCCTGCGGGTGCTCACGGGGAAATTATCAGCCATCTCCAGTATATGTTTGAACATCCCCATCAAGGAGATAACCATAACGCAGAACCATTTGCCTGGTGTTATAGCCGGATGGGCGATTTTATTCCCCAACTTATATCCGAAGGTTGCAATCCTCGAATTATGCTCGATTACTCGGGTAATTTGTTGTGGGGGTTACAACAAATGGGACGAGAGGATATTATCAATAATCTCAAACGTTTGACTTGTGACTCTCAATATCAGCCTTACGTCGAATGGTTGGGAACAATGTGGAGTCATGCGGTTATTCCTTCCACACCAATTCCTGACATTAAACTCCAAATTCAAGCTTGGCAACATTACTTTGCAGCCATTTTCGGCTATGATGCCCTACAGCGCGTGAAGGGCTTTTCTCCCCCAGAAATGCACTTACCAAACCACCCGGATACTTTGTTTGAATATATCAAAGCTCTCAAAGAATGCGGATATCGTTGGTTGATGGTGCAAGAACATTCTGTAGAACGTCTGGATGGATCGGGTTTACGTCATGAGGATAAATATATTCCAAATCGATTGCTTGCCCGCAATTCTAAAGGTGAAACCATCAGCATTACAGCATTAATCAAAACTCAAGGTTCCGACACAAAGTTAGTGGCTCAAATGCAGCCTTATTTTGAGGCGAAAGGAAGAAGTCAACAGCAAATTGGTAATGTTAAAGTTCCCTCGCTTGTCACTCAAATTGCTGATGGGGAAAATGGCGGCGTTATGATGAACGAATATCCCCGCGATTTGTTGAGAGTCTATTATGAAATTCGCGATTCCGGAAACAATCATTCAGGAATTGTCGCACTCAACGGTACTGAATATTTGGAATTAATTGAAGCTGCTGGTGTGAATCCAGATGAATATCCAACCTGTCAAGCCGTACAGCAACACAAAATTTGGCAGCGAGTAGAACCAGGAAATTCTACACCAGAAGCTGTGGAAAAAGCAATAACAGAATTAAAGGAAACAGACCATCAATTTCACATGGATGGTGCTTCTTGGACGAACAATTTAAGTTGGGTTCAAGGTTACGAAAATGTTTTAGATCCAATGAATAAACTCAGTGCTTTATTTCATGAAAAATATGATTCATTAGTTCAGCAAGATCCTTGCGTGACACAGAGTTGCGATTATCAAAGAGCATTACTGTACAACTTGTTATTGCAAACAAGTTGTTTCCGATATTGGGGACAAGGAGTTTGGACTGACTATGCTCGCGAACTCTATCAACGAGGTGAAGCGCTTTTGGGAGTGGATTGAGCAACAAAGGGGTGTAGGGGTGTAGGGGTGTAGGGGTTGTATGGTGGTAGGGGAGAAGAGAGATTTTTCTAGCCCCTAAGAGGGGCGCACTCTCGGATGTGGTGCATCCCTGTCCCGGAACCAAAAGGGTTCAAGCCCTCACCAATAACTCTTACCCCTTACACCCTTACACCCTTACACCCTTACACCCTTACACCCTTACACCCTTAGTTGTTGACAGCGCTTTTCATTTGCACAAACCACATGGTGTGGGAGCACATCATTGCAATGCTCCCATACCATTTCACAAAAAGTCTACAAACAAAGCTGGGGAAATCTGATTAGGCTTTCCCCTAGCTTTATTCATAATCCTGATGTCTCCAAACTTATTAAGCTTGCAGTGCCATGTCGCCTTCTGTTGGCTCTGCTATTATCCAGGCGGAGTAGACATCCTCAATAAATTTTTTGTGATTCTCAACTCCTTGAAGGCTGTTTGCTTGTACTTTTAAGGTGGTTAAATAGACTCCATGCAGTATTTGATGTCCATAACCAATAACTTGACCTATCTGCCCTGTGATTTGATGTTGTGCGTAATCTCCAATGTTCAGCATATTAATAACTCCCTGACGTGAAAGGTTTAGTGACTTGTTTTTTACTGTTTCTGCACGTTAGGTGCGATTTGGTGCAGCATGATGCAAAATCGCTCTCTTTATTAGTGCTGCGTTTTTAGTGCTAAGTCCGGATTATTTTCGATCTTACACTTGGAAAAACCACAAAGCACCCTTACGAAAAACTTCGCAACACTATCAAAGCGGTAGAAATTAAGCTGCAATTTGAGGTTTGCTCTCTATTGAGGGCATGGTTTGAGCTAGTAGATGTGTGTAGATTTGAGTCAGGCGGGATGCAACACTATACCAACTAAACGCAATCTCTACTCGTTGTCTACCAGCTTCACCTAATTGATCTCGCCAATTTGGGTTGAGCAAAATCCGGTCAATAGCAGTAGCAAAAGCGACTTCATCTTTAGGGGGAACGAGTAACCCAGTCACTTCAGGTACGACTGTAAATTGCAGCCCCCCAACATCACTAGCCACGACTGGAGTCTGACTAGCCATTGCTTCTATTGCAACTAAACCAAAAGGTTCGTAGTGACTAGGTACAACACAAACATCTGCTGCTGCATAGTAGGAGGGAAGAACAGCCTCATCTAGGCGACCTGGAAAGGTTATACAGTCTTCCAATCCGAGTTCAGCGACAATGCTTGCGATGCGATCGCGCTCGATCCCATCACAATGACCTGGACGATAACCACCTCCAATAACAAGTTGTAGGTTAGTATGACCCCGCAAACTAGATTTTGCAACGGCTCGTACTAATGTTTCAATTCCCTTGCGTCGATCAAAACGACCTACGTAGAGAATCATCCTAACATCAGGTGCAATTCCCAACTCCTGCCGTGCGGCAGACCTTTGAATCAACCCAAACTTATCGATATCAGTCCCACAGGGGATGACTTCGATTTTTCCTTTAGTGGAAACGAGTCTTCGCATATGTTGCTGTTCTTGAGGACTTGTTGCAACAACCCGATCTACACTTTCTAGACAGGCTTTCTCAACGGCTATTCGCTTGCTAGCAATTGCTGGAATCTCAGAGATAGCATTGTACTTGACTGTTCCTAAAGAGTGGTAAGTATGTAACTGAATTAATGGTTGCTGTTTTTTGAGTTCCATACCCACCCACGAGGACAACCAATAGTTAGTATGAATCAAAGGGTACTGAAATCCTTGCTCCTGCTGGAATGCCTGAAACTCTGCAATAAATTCTGGTAGATGCTCGAATAAGTGATCTCGCCCTATAAACTCAGTAGATCCAGTCTTCAATCGGATCGTGCGACATAATGGTCCATGCTGCACTATCGTAGCCTGCTGTGGACTACTTTGGCGGGTGAACATATCCACCTGCCAACCTTGCTGAGCAAGTGCATAACCAACTTGACGCACATAGACATTTTGTCCTCCAGCCTCTTCCTGTCCAATTTCTGCAGCAGGATCTCCATCAACAGAAATTAGAGCTATGCGATGTTTTCTCGTCGGTAACATAGTTGAACTTCACCATATAGCGATTTTTCCTGCCTCAACAGACCGGAAGAAAAGGTAATATGGTCTTTTCCTCGTAGTCAAGGGCAGGTACAACGAAGCGCACAGATACCAGCCAAGGACACTGACGAGAATAATGCATTACTGATAAGAATGCGGCTCGTTCAGTCTCCTCTCAATGCCGACGAAGTTAGCTGACGGGCTAGGACTGAGAGATGTCCCTCTCACAGAACAGAAGAAAGAAAAAAAAAGACAGGAAAAAAAACCGGAGTAATTTTGTCTTTTTTCATTCTTCATTTTTCATTCTTCGCTCTCCTATGAGATTAGCCCCAAACTTGGTTCCTCCGCTCCAGGCTTACCCCGATGTAACAAAATGTTTTGGGCAATCCGTGGATTAGGCAGACTCATGTAAATTTGTTAATTATTGTATCTGTAAATGTAACTTAAGTCAACCTCTTTGTGAAATTCATTTCTGCAAACTACAAGCAATCATGTGCTCTCATGATGTTCCATTGCAAGTGTATGCAAACACTTAACAGCATTATCTGGCGGTATCGCCAAGTGAAATGATTAGGTACATATTGCGTTTTAGGGTAATATTGCGTTCTTTGTATAAACGTTATCTCCGATTATATATTCGTTGTAGAAAAAAAGTAAGCATGAAACATAAGTTAATAAAACGATATATTTTTTTATCAATCAAAACTTCATGTATCATTTGTGGGCAAAGATCTCTGAGTATTGGTTAAGTAACTCGGCACGATAAAATCAATGTATGTTGAGTTTTGTAACAACTGTGGAATGACATATTTTTTGGCTATTTATAGCAATCCGTGCAGGAGTTGTGAAATTACTCATTGAGGTAGGGAACGCTTAACGCTTAACGCTTAACAGGGAAGAAGAATCTACAAATTTACTTTGTTTTTTCACAAATGAAATAGGACTGCTATATTTATTTGACATTTTGTTACAGAAGTTGATTTTTTAATGCCGACTTACTTACTTCACCACAATAATTTTGAAAGATTGCGTTCTTCAGAGTCCCGATTTCTTGAATAAACCGGGATTCTTGATACATATAAGGGGTCTTCTATTTAATTACATTTACACCTTTCTACTTATGGTGCTTTGAACGTAAATAGTCCACCGTTTTGAACAGGTAAGGAATAGGCAATCTGATCGCGCCCCGCAGATCCATCGCCTGTAAGATTGCTGAAAAATGTTCCACGATGTTCTGGGGTTACTTGAATAGTTACATCATTTACGCCAGACGGAAAGGTAGGGAGAAAGACTTCAATTTTTGCATACAACTAGTGATTCCTTCTGCCGTACCACTACTATTTGGATTTGAATAAGGATAGGGAGGTGGATAAAAGACAGGGGGTAAAGTCTAGCAAACGAACGAAAAATAGGTTAAAGCTCAAAAATGTTACTATGTAAGGATAGTTCAAATATGCGGTTGAAAGATTTGAGCGAGACTTTTCGTGATGAACTTAGAGACCCTGAGTTTGCTGCAGGGTATCTTCACGTAGCAATGGAACAGAATGATTTGAATACCTTTCTTATAGCACTTAGAGATGTTATACAAGCGAATATAGATAGAATCAATTTGCGAGTTGCAGAAGTAGAGAAGCGAAAACCTTAAATTATTTGTTCGCTAGGATTGTTTCGGGAGTAATTGCTTATGGCACTTTCAACTCAGGTATCTTTCAACAAGACATTAGAGGAGTTTCTGAAACTACCAGAAACCAAACCAGCTAGTGAGTATCTCGACGGTCACATTTACCAAAAACCAATACCCCAAGGAAAACATAGCATTCTCCAAACAGAGTCAGCATCGGCAATCAATCAGCTTGGTAAACCAAAAAAGTTAGCTTTAGCATTAACTGAGTTACGCTGCACCTTTGGCGGACGATCGTTAGTTCCAGATATTGCGGTATTTGAGTGGTCGCGCATCCCGACTGATGAAGATGGGGAAATCGCCAACAGATTTGAAAGCTACCCTGATTGGACTATTGAAATCCTATCACCTGACCAATCTCCTAACCGTGTCATTAATAAAATTATTTTTTGTGTCAATCAGGGGACAAAACTGGGTTGGTTCATTGACCCTGATGATAAGTCGGTAATGGTATTTCAACCGAATCAATTACCTGAAGTCAAATATGATACTAGCATATTACCCGTCCTTGATGTCTTGAGGGATTGGCAGGTTTCGCCTGCCGATATATTTGCTTGGCTAAAGGTAGTAAAATAACTTTCCTTACCTCTGTTGAAGCATTTTGTTGATTGAACTTTTACTGTATGCATGGTAATAAGACTCACAACTATGGAAATAGTAGATTTCAGCTTTAAAACCGAATCATGTAAAGAATTTAACAAATGACATAAAGTTTTACAGTCGGAAAAGGTCGGAAAAAAGTCGGTTTTTGTTAGTAAATTTACGTAAACAAAAAAATATAGAGTCGATGGTGCGAAGATACTATATAGGACTTACGCACAAGTTACGAAAGAACAAGATTGTGAGATTACTTCCTTACGTCGCAATGACGCAACAGTGAAATTAATCTGTGGCGAGTTGCAGATGTCTCTCAGCCCGGATGGGTGAATCATCTTAGTTTGATGCCATGCCAAACCACCCCTAAAACCATCCTTAAACATACACTCAATCCAAGAACGCATTGAATAAGCTGTTGGACATTTATCTTGCATGTTAGCTAAAAGTAAAACTCTTGTGCTGTGGGCATCTTGCCCGCCCTAATTATGCAAATTAAAAGTACATTAGCTTACCAACAAGCATCCGCCACTTCTGGAGCTAAATCCGTGACAATCAGCCAAGGATCTATATAATCGGGCTCCCAACGTCCTAGAAGTGTGCATTCAATTGCAGTAAAATTAATAGGTTGGAAACCCGAGTTTTTTATGAAACCGGGTTTTTTACTACCTTTACTGACCTGCAGCAATTTTTCTTTGTAAAATAGAAATCCGCTCTTTCGCTCCTGGGTGGTCACTCAAAAATGTTGGTGTGGAACGCTGACTCACCAATTTACTCAAAAACGCAGGCATAGCATTGGGGTTATAACCTGCCCTTTCTATATACCGCAGTCCTTTATCATCAGCTTTGTATTCAGCGTCACGACTGTTGGGTAAGTCTACAGCCAGCTTATAAGCCGCACTCGCTACAGTACTGCGGTCTAACCCAGCCAACGAGGCTGCACCTTGAGCGAGTTGCGCTTGTCTCAACTTGTTGATCAGGTCATTGTTGCAAATGTGACCAATTTCATGACCCAAAACTGCTGCTAACTGATCTTCATTATCCACTGCATTGAGCAGTCCAGTATGGACGTAAACATAGCCACCTGTGGTTGAAAAAGCGTTAATGCTTTTGTCTTGAACCACAGAAAAATGAAACGGATATTCAGCACAGTCACTAGCTGCAGCCACTCGTTGACCTATGCGGGTAACCTTCTCGTTGGTAGAGATTCTGTAATTGCTGCGTACTTGTTGGTCAATCTCACGACCCAATTCAACTTTTTGCTTTGCTGACACATTAGACAGTTGCAGAAGCTGAACTCCATTGAAAAGTAACTGAGTCCAAGGAACTGCACCAACTGGCGTAGGAGTGATTAACCCGATACCTATAGTAGTTGCCAAGCCTGCAAGAAAGAAGGCAAAGTTTTTACGCAATGTAGAAAAGCGAGAAAATATCATAGTTGAAAGTTATGAGTTATACAGTGAAAAAAGTTTGTATAGTGTTTTAGTTAAATGTTTCTCTAGCTAAAATATAGACTACAAAGCAGTTTAGGAAGACATCACTAGGGAGGAATTTTATTTGTCAACTAACACGTTTTTGAACTAGTAATGCAATATTGATACTGTTGTCTTCTATCTACAGACGTATTCACTTCATGAATGTTCCATAGTTGCAAGTTGAATTTCTAGCTATAAAACTATCATTTAAGTATACTTTCCTGATTAAATGTTGTGTTATATTGTTGATTGATTAGTCAATCAATCCATGATTATGCCTCCACGCGACGAGCAAGACTTTGAAAATCGGCGACAGCAGATTATTGATGGTGCTTTGCAGGTCTTTTCTACAAAGGGTTTTGAGAAGGCGACTAACAAGGATATTGCCGCAGCAGCAGGAATTGGCTCACCTGGGTTGATATATCACTACTTTAAAGATAAAAACGACTTGTTTGGGCAGGTTATTGAGCAACACCTACCAGTACTGCAACTGCTGAACCGCCATGAGGATGAGATTATGACCAAACCGCCAAAGGATGCACTCATCATCTTTGGTAAAGCGTTTTTGGCAGCTTTGGAATACTCAAAATCTATCGCACTTATGAAGCTGCTGCTGAGTGAAGCGTTCCAGCGACCAGAGGTGGCAGATATGTTCAACAATGTTGGACCGAGTCGTTCAATAGCTTTCTTAACTCAGTACCTGAGAAAGCAAATGTCAGTCGGAGTCATGAAACCTATGAACCCAGGCGCAGCGGCTCGCTGTTTCATCGGTTCCCTTATTGTTTATATTCTCACGCGTGAATTATTCCGACAACCTGATGCCCTGGAGATTAGCTCTGATACGATGGTAACAACTGCTGTTCAGGTGTTCTTACAGGGTATAGAAATTTCTCCAATAGATAATAACCAAGCTTGAAAGTAATTTTTCTTGTGTATAGTTGATTAACCAGTCAATCAAGTTTTAAATTTCCAAAATTTCTCACCACCCACGGAGTTGTTATGACACAAACGCCGACCGAACCTTCCCAAGACTCTAAACAAACTAGCAGCACTCTTGTCAAAGAAAAAGAGCAATCATCCCAACCTCAGCCATCTCCACAGAAGCCGCGACGACGTATCCCCAAACCAGTGGTGATTTTGGGGGCGATCGCACTCCTCGCAGGGCTAGGATACGGAATTTATCGCGTATTTTTTTATCAACCAGAGCCTAGTGGTCTATTTTTAAGTGGGCGTATTGAAGGTTACGAAACCGATGTCTCTGCCAAAACAGGTGGTCGAATTGCCAAAGTTGCTGTTAGGGAAGGAGATATCGTTAAACCTGGTCAGTTATTAGTGCAAATAGACGACTCCGAATTGCGTGCTCAACTGCAGGGAGCACAAGCCAAAGTGCGTTCCGCCCAGGAAAGTTTGAGGCGTAGTCGCCAACAGTTACCCATCTTAGAAGCCGAACTCGAACAAGCCAATTTAACCACGCAGCAAGTTAAGCAAGAAAGTCAGGGGAAAGTCTGGGAAGCTGAAAAGTCTGTAGCCGCAACTCGCGCCCAGCTTGTTCAAGCTCAGGCAAATCTGAAGCTAGCACAAGTTAAACAACAACGGTATAAAAACTTATTTACCCAAGGCGCTGTGTCAGCCCAAACCCAGGATGAGTATGATACCACTGCACAAACGGCTCAAGCGAACGTTGATGCTGCAAGACAACAAGTTCAGTCGGCTCAAGGAATCCTCACCCAAGCTCAAGCCACTCTGAACAATCCACCAATCAAAGCAGCTGCAGCACTACAAATCCAGAAACAAATTGCTCAAGCCGGCACTGATATCGCAGTAGCACAAGAAGAAGTCAGCAACGCCCAAGCAACACAAGCCCAGACTCAAGCTAACTTGAACTACTTAGTCGTAAATAGCCCCTTATCCGGTAATGTCATCACCCGTTCCGTTGAACCAGGCGAAGTCGTAGCAGCAGGCGCACCACTGCTAACAATCGTCAATCTCGACAATCTTTACCTGCGTGGCTTCATCCCCGAAGGAGAAATCGGCAAAGTTAGAATTGGTCAGTCAGGACTAGTTTACTTAGATGCACTTCCCAAACAACCCCTACAAGCAACAGTCACTCGCATAGATCCCAAAGCCAGCTTCACCCCAGAAAACACTTATTTCAAAAAAGACAGAATCACTCAAGTCTTTGGCGTAGAACTCACCTTAAAAAATCCCCAAGGCTTAGCAAAACCAGGAATGCCCGCTGACGGACGAATTGTTGTACCAGAAACACAGCAAAAACGTGCTTCTACTCAATTTTCCCTACCGTGGAAATTCTGAAATCTCTGTTTTTTCTTTCCTCTTTCTTTCCTCTGCGTCCTCTGCGTCTCTGCGGTTCGTTAATATGACAGCAACTCTCCAAACAAACCCTCCACAAAAACGTACCAACTCCCCCGTCATCTCCATCCGAGACTTACGACACAGCTACAACAAACAAACTGAAGCCGTCGCCGGTATAAACATAGACATTTATCAAGGCGAGATTTTTGGACTGATTGGACCTGATGGAGCAGGCAAAACCACCACATTTCAAATTCTCTCAGGAGTCATGCCACAAACAAGCGGTATCGTCGAAGTATTTGATTCCAAACCTTGGGACGTGCGCCTGCAAATGGGCTACCTGACCCAACGCTTCAGTTTATACCAAGACATGAGCATTGAGGAAAATCTGCGTTATGCAGCAGGTTTACGCGAAGTCAGTGACACGGCTTTTAAAAAGCGTAGCGAACACTATTTAAACTTACTGGACTTAGCACAGTTTAAACAACGTTTAGCTGGACGCCTCTCTGGTGGAATGAAGCAGAAACTCGCTTTGTGCTGTGCGCTTATTCACCAGCCGAAAATTTTATTATTAGATGAGCCAACAACAGGTGTCGATCCAGTATCGCGCCGCGAGTTTTGGGATATTTTAGCGGAACTTGCTGTGACTGAAGGAATGACAACAGTTGTTGCTACGCCTTACTTGGATGAAGCAGAACGCTGTTCCCGAATTGCTTTAATGTATGATGGCAAAATTCAGCAGTGCGATACACCAGCTAAGGTGAAAGCCAGCTTGGGCGTGCAACGGTTAGAAGTTTATCTACCCGTGGCGCAGCTAGATAAAGCAGCCGACATCCTGAACACCAACGTTGATTTACGAGATTTGGTGTCGGACGTGCAACGCTTTGGCGATCGCCTAGATGTCCTCACAAACACTCCCAAAGAAACGAGTCACAGAATTCGCAACATCCTAGAGCAGCAAAATATTCCACTTGAACATTTTACCACGGATACGCCAACACTAGAAAACACTTTTGTCGCTCGATTGCGGGAACTCAAAGGAGAGACTTCTGCAAGCAATTATCCCCGCATTTTCCGTCAAGAAAAATCTGAAGGAACAGCGATTGGGGCGGACAATCTCAATAGAGTTTTTGGTAATTTCCACGCAGTTAAGAATATTAATTTAAATATTAAATATGGTGAAGTATTTGGTCTTTTAGGGGCAAATGGTGCTGGCAAGACAACAACTATTAAAATGCTCTGTGGTTTACTACCAGCTAGTTCTGGTAAAGTGATGCTAGTAGGAGAAACGGGTGAATTACGTAGTGCAGAAGTGCGGCAACAACTCGGTTATATGTCGCAAAAATTCACCCTCTATGATGACCTGACGATAGGACAAAATTTAGAGTTTTATTGCGGTGTTTATGGTGTTCCTCGCCGCCATCGACAACAGAAGAAAAACTGGGTACTCCAAATGAGTGATTTAGTCGGGCAAGAAGATAGGTTAACGGCGGACTTACCAGGCGGTTGGAAGCAGCGGGTGGCTTTTGGCGCAGCTGTGATGCATGAACCAAAAGTTGTGTTTCTTGATGAGCCGACTTCTGGTGTTGATCCCTTAGCCAGAAGAGAATTTTGGCGCTGGATTAACCAGTTTGCAAATGAAGGTATGGCGATACTCGTGACGACTCATTATCTTGAAGAAGCCGAACAGTGTCACCGCTTGGGATTCATGGTTGCGGGAGAACTTGTTGCTCAAGGAACACCACGTCAAGTTAAAGAGGAACAGCCAGGACAGTTGGTGGAATGGGAATGTGAACCATTGCAAGCCGCTTCGGATTTGCTCAAGCAGCGGTTAGAGCGTTGGCGGGTATCTATTTTTGGATCGCGCCTGCATACAGTTTTGGATGAGCCACAAACACAGATTCCCCAAGTTGAGAACTGGTTGAAAGAGTCTGGAATAAAAGTGCAAAACCATAGAGAAATTGGGTTTTCTTTGGAAGACGTGTTTATCAGTGTGGTGGAACAGGCGCGACAGCGTGGTTTAGATGTACCTGTGGATTAGGAGAAAGCAGGGGAAGCAGGGAGCAGGGAGCAGGGAGCAGGGAGAAAGAATTTGTATCACTAATTTAGTGAAATGGTATTAGAAAACTAATGACTAATGACTAATAATTATGAAACGTGTATTTGCTCAGACTATTAAAGAATTAACGCAACTGGGGCGCGATCGCCTAACCCTCACACTAGCACTCTTATTGCCATTAATACTGCTACTGTTATTTGGTTTTGCGGTATCCCTAGAGGTAAACAAAATTAACTTTGCCATTCAAGATTTAGATTTGACACCCAATAGCCGCGAGTATATTGCCACCTTTGAGCGTACTAATAAGTTCAATATTATTGCTTCTGGACCACAGGTCAATTTACCCCGACTACTAGATAAAGGTTCAGTTGCAGCAGGTTTAATTATTCCTCCAAAGTTCTCGCGGGATTTAAAACGGAGTGGACGTACAGCCGAAGTCCAAATTTTGGTTGATGGTACTGATGCCAACACTGCTAATATTGTCAGGGGTTATGCCAAGGCGACTACCAATGCTTTTGTAGAAAATCTGCGTGGGAGCAAAAATCCCCTTGTGAGTCTCCAATCTCGGTTGTGGTATAACCCCGGCTTAGAAACATTGAGATATATTGGTCCTGGCGCTATTGCGATTACTGTTACTTTGTTTCCTCCACTTTTGGCTGGTTTAGCAACAGCAAAAGAGTATGAACAAGGGACAATACTCCAAGTTTATGCTTCTAGTTTAACAGGTATCGAATACTTGCTAGGTAAAGCAGCAGCATTTTGGCTGGTGGGTATGGCAGAAGTATTATTTGTCAATATTGAGGCTTGGCTATTCTTTGGTTTGCGGTTTGTTGGCGATCCCACACCGATGATTTTTAGTTCAATGCTTTACATTGCTTGCGGTGTTTTTTGGGGAATTTTTATAGGCTGCAATACCAAAGTACAAAGTGCTGCGATCCAAGCGGTAGCATTCACAGCTTTTTTGTTATCACTTCAGTTATCTGGTTTTATTTACCCAGTAAATAATATCCCAGTTGGTATTCGTTGGGTTTCTAGTATTATTCCTGCTCGGTACTATATTGAAGTAACTCGCGATGCTTATGCTCGCGGCGTGGGTTGGTTGGGAGTTTGGTTTCCAGTATTTGCTTTGACACTACTTGCAAGCTTATTTTTCTTTTTGGCTTGGCGCAAATTACAAAAGATGCAATTGGGAGCTTGAATAATTCAATATTATCTATAGCAATCCTATATGAGTTGTGAAAATTATCGAACCGCCAAGTCGCCTTAGACGCGCAGCGGCGTGCCGTAGGCTAGAACGCCAAGAAAGAGACAAGAAAGAGAGGAAAAAATCTTATGAGTGATTTAGGAATGCTATAGTATGTTTTCAAATTTCATCGACACAATTTTGGGCAGTCGTTTTTGGGCGATCTTTCAGAAAGAGTTCGCTCAGATATTTCGTAATCGTCAACTTGTGATTCAGTTGCTCGTACCACCGACTGTATTTTTAATGGTGTTTGGTTTTGCTCTCAATCCAGAGATTCAAGACCTTAAAGTTGGCATTACTGACTATAGTCACAGCAGTGCTTCTCGTGAGTTTGTAGAAATTCTTAAGCAAACTGATGCGTTTGTCATTAGTCGATATTATCCTGACCAAAAAGATATGATTGCTGATTTAGCAACTGGGAAGCTAACAGTAGGTTTCACAATTCCTCCAGAATTTGCTGATGATATTGCGAGGAGACGTACAGTTCAATTACAAGCATTGTACGATGCTGTTGATGCAAATACAGCAAGGATTGCTTCTAGTTATATTAGTCAATTAGTCAGTGATTATAATTCGCGTCATACAAATAACAGTAACGACACTGTTGCTTCTCGGCGCAATAAAGTGGAAGTTCAAACTTCAGTATTCTATAATCCGGGACTGGAAACTTCTTGGTTTATTGTGTCGGGGATGTTTGGAATTGTCCTAACAGTTATCGGTTCTCAAGCTGCTGCATCATTAGTCGTGCGAGAAAAAGAAGCGGGGACTATTGAGCAGTTGGTTATGACTCCAGCTTCTAACACAGAAGTTATCTTGGCTAAGGTGAGTCCATTACTTATTCTGCTGAGTTTAGATGTTTTAATTGCTGTTGGTATAGCAAGGCTGGTGTTTGGTGTCCCATTGCGAGGTAATTTGCTCGTGTTTCTCATGATTGCTGTGCTTTACTTCACGGTAGGTATCAGCATTGGTATTTTGATTGCTTCCTATTCAAAAAGCGAACAGCAGACACAACTAACAGCCTTTTTTATTAACCCGCCATTAGTTCTTTTATGTGGAGCGACGACACCAATTTCTAGTATGCCTACTTTTGTGCAATGGCTGACTTATCTAGATCCCTTGCGCTACTTTATCGAAGTTTGTCGGGGAATTTTGCTCAAAGGAGTTGGTATTGAGACGCTTTGGCGTCAGGTGTTAATTTTACTGGTTTTTGCTACGGTGTTGATAACTTTGAGTATCCGTCAATTCCGACGACAGTTGGGATGAGTTATCTACTGCTGTGTTATTTGCGAAATTTCAACCATCGGGACTAAAGCGAAAGCTTTAGTCCTGTTGTTTTCTTGTCCTCTTCAATCTTTCCACAAAGCGATACCACCCAATAAACCAGTGATATTGGGGATAATCTTCACATTTGGTGGTAATTTAAGATCCACCTTTTTCGCTTCACCGCCGCCGATATACAGATAATCATAATTGAACAGATGTTCCAGAGATGCGATCGCCCTCTCCAACCGCCTGTTCCATTTCTTTTCACCCACCTTTTCCAGCGTTGCACGTCCTAGCTGTTCTTCGTAAGTCTCTCCTTTACGAAACTCATGATGTCCCATTTCCAAATTCGGCACGAGTTTACCATCTACAAATAAAGCGGAACCAAAGCCCGTACCCAGTGTAATTACCAATTCCACACCTTTTCCAGAAATTGCCCCCAAACCTTGCATATCGGCATCATTTATCGCCCGTACAGGTTTGTCCAAACGCTTTGACAATGCTGTAGCCAAATCAAACCCGATCCAATCTGGATCTAAGTTCACAGCTGTTTGGATTACTCCACTGCGCACCACACCAGGAAAACCAACCGAAACGCGATGAAATTCACCTTGAGTCGCTGCTAGTTTTACAATTGCATCAATCACAGGTTCTGATTTCGCAGGTTGTGGTGTTTCTGTTCGCGCTCTTTCTGTTAAGCCTTTTCCCGTAATATCCAAAACTATAACTTTGACACCACTACCACCAATGTCAACCGATAGGGTGCGGATAGCTCCATTATTTTCAACCATTGGGTTTTCTCTCGTGAGTGTTTACTAACTGGTTGATATTGTCTACAGTATCTAAGCAATAACCAATTGAGGTTAGGCTTTTCTGCCGATTATACAATCTATACTTAGCTAGATTTTGTATTTGAAATAGCTTACAAAAGTGGCAATTTATCATACTTTTTTCTGTTTCTGACTTCAACATCTGAAAAATCTAGCTTTGTTCCTCATAACTTTTGTAAAATCAGCAAATAGTGCTCCAAACTTTGTTGAATATATGCACAGCTTTATTCCCCCAAAACGCTTTTTTCCCTACCTCAGTTGGACTGACATCCAAGCAATGCCAAACAAGGAAGATGTAGTCATTATCCAACCAGTAGGGGCAATTGAACAACATGGTCCTCATCTGCCGTTAATTGTCGATGCTGCCATTGGTATGGCGGTTCTGGGAAAAGCGTTGGAAAAGCTAGATACAAGCATCCCAGCATATGCTCTGCCAATCTTATATTACGGCAAATCGAATGAACACTGGCACTTTCCCGGTACAATGACTCTGGGCGCTGAAACTCTCATAGCAACTCTGATGGAAGTTGGAGAAAGTGTTTACCGTGCTGGGTTTCGGAAATTGGTGTTGATGAACTCCCACGGGGGACAACCCCAAGTTATGGAAATTGTCGCGCGGGATTTGCATATTAAGTATGATGAGTTTTTAGTATTTCCGCTGTTTACGTGGCGAGTCCCGCATATCACTTCGGAATTAGTGACGCTAAAGGAAAAACAAGTAGGTATTCATGCAGGGGATGCAGAAACTAGCCTGATGTTGGCTATTTTACCAGAACAAGTGAAAATGGACGCTGCTGTTGCAGAGTATCCGCCAGAACAGCCAGAGGGAAGTTTGTTGAGTATTGAGGGTAAGTTACCCTTTGCATGGGCGACACGAGATATAAGCAAAAGTGGAGTGGTGGGAGATCCGACAGTTGCAACAAAGGAGAAAGGCGATAGCTTCGCTGCTGCCTTCGGCAGATCGCATTCTCGAATCTGTTTCTGATGGTTGGGTGCGAGTTATAAAAGATGTGTATGCTTTTCAAATGCCACAACCTGAATGAACTGGTAAATATTTCCTATAGGATGCCTTAGGGGCAAGGGATAACGCATCTTATAACTATTACCAGAGGAACTCACAAAATGAAAATTAGAGGAATTAAACGCGGTCAAACCATCGAGCTATTAGAGACAGTGGACAGTATACCAGATGGAGCAGAAATTATAGTTGATTTAGAACCTTCCTCCACTAAATATGCTGAAGTAAAAAAGCCTATAACGGATGAGGAGAGACTAGAAAAACTCAATGAATTGTTCGGAGTTTGAAAAAACCAACCTTAAGGTTGTTGTCCTGTGATAAAGAGGTTTTAATTCATGAAACGGTTGTTTGCTTTTATAACGATCGCTTTCCTCTACTTTTATTTTGCTCATCTGGTCAACGCATCTGAGTTAGTCTCAACACATTCAGATAATAGTTGTACCTTAAGGGTGTTGAAAAAAGGAGAGGGCTGTTTCCTTTACAAGGTTGAAGCTGGCAATTTCTCTATCCCTGTTTACTACTACCTACCTAATCAATTGGAGGCAAATACTAAAGTGGTATTCGCCATGCATGGCGAAAAACGGAATGCTGAAGATTATAGAAATGACTGGAGAAATATCTACAACGGCAACGGCAGCGGCAATCCAAATTTTATCCTGCTCGCTCCCCAGTTTCAACAAAAGCGGTTTCCTTTAGCCCCAGGGTATAACCTTGGCAATATGTTTACACAAGACCTTAATACGCTAAATCCCCAAAACCAGTGGGCGTTTACTGAAATTGAAAATATTTTTTCGTTCGTCAAAACAAGCATCAAAATCAATACAACCAATTACTATCTCTATGGTCACTCTGCAGGCGCACAGTTCGTGCATCGGATGGTCATCTTTATGCCCCATGCACATATCAAAAAGGCTGTCGCCGCAGAGGGTGGTTCGTACACAATACCCGATGAGTATACAGACTATCCCTGCGGTTTCAAGAAAGAAACTGGAGATAAACTGCCATCTGTGGACTTGAAAACGACCTTTAGCACACCAATGACAATTATTTTAGGCACAAAAGATAACAAACCTTTATCACCTGAGCATGATACCTATAAGTGTGATGCACAACAAGGTTCTAATCGTTTGGCTCGCGGCGAATATTTCTACACTAAAGTAAAAAGCATTGCTGATAATAGGAAAGAAGATTTTCAATGGACTCTCAAAAAAGTTAGTGCTGCTCACATTGTTCCAAAGACGAATCCCCCTATTGAAGATCCTATGTTAGTGTCTTGTGCCGCAAAAGAGTTTTTTCCTGAATTAACGGGAGTTAACTGCAAATAGTAAGAGCAGTTTTACCGCTCACATAGGTAAGATGATTACGTTGTTCGTGCGTAAGTCCTGTTATAGAGGTTTCGGCGGGAGGAACAAAACTCCTGAGGATGTAGCACGTAGCACGGCTACGTGCTACATCCGTACTTGAAGCAGGAGATGCAGTAACTCACTCTCGCTGTAGCACATACAAATTCTGCTGATTACCACGCATAAGGCGCAAATCTGCATCCAAATAGGTAATATCCACCCAACCACTGCCAGAAAGTGTTGATTTCAAAGGTAACGCCGGATCTACTCCTAAAGCCTCTCGAAAAGCGGCGTCATTCAAATCATCGGTTGCACTATGAGCAGAAGTTTCCAAAAAATCAATGGCAAGACGTTTAGAGTCCACCACTGTATAGCGCCCCATAACCACAGTAACACCCTTGACACCAGAGCCTGCGATAAACTCAATGAGGTTGTTGTACTGCCCAGTAGCCTTGTAAATCTCTTGGAACAAACCAGTAACGCTGATTGTTACATTAGGCAACTTACCGAAAGAAAGACGAGAAAGAGTTGTTTGTTGTTCTAATCCAAACGTACTGTACAAAAGCCGCCAGCGCCCTTGAACCAATTCCATATGACTCGTCGGTTCACTGTTTTGATTGAGAACCTCAATTTGTTGGGTTAATTTCTCAATTTGCTGACGATACGTTGTGTTGCTGTTAAATCCAATATCAGTAGCTGTTGAAATAGAAATCAACTCTTGTTTCAGGTTAAACAGTGTGCTATCTCCCATATCTCTTTTCCCAAAAAATCTCTTCTAGTGCAAATGCTTTCAATCTACCTTAATAAGCAGAGGTGCTGTATGCGGTAAAGTGCGTATATTACAAGCATTAGTCGTACACACTTTCTTAAATTCGATTAAAAATGTTTAGCACTGATTTGAGCAAGCTTATCCCGTCCTTTCTCAACTTCTCTAAAAAGCTGCTTTTTGCTCGTTGGCGTTCTCTTGTGGTGCTCTTGATTGGGGTTTATTTACCTTTGCAAATCTTTGGGCTGCTGGCGGTTGAGATATGGAAGAATCAAGGTGGTTTCCCGTGGGATGTACCGATTCTCGTAGCTGTTCATTCTACAGCACAGGCGCAACTGGATGTTTTTGCCGTAACGCTGACTCAATTTGGGAGAATTCGGATTATCCTTCCCACTGTCTGTGTGATTGCATTGGTGTTGTTGATTCAAAAACGGTGGCGATCGCTCACCTATCTACTCACCACTGAAATAGGAAGCGGCATCATCAATCGCACGGCAAAGGAATTCATGCATCGAGTGCGTCCCGACCTTTGGGATTCACTTGCTCCTGAGTCTAGTTTTTCATTTCCTAGTGGTCATTCTATGACAAGTATGACGCTGGTGGCAGCTCTTGTCATTTTAACATGGGGTAGTGTTTGGTGCTGGCTGGTTCTGATTGCTGGGAGCTTATTTGTATTAGGTATTGGCTGGACACGACTTTATTTAGGAGTTCACTTTCCCAGTGATATTCTAGCAGGATGGATGGTTTCTATCGCTTGGGCAATTGGCGTCAGTTTGGTTATTAAACCTTATGCGACTCAAAAAACCATAGTTAGTGATACTCCTCCTGTAGAAGAAACAACATTACTTCCAGAAGAAACGCAGCTAATACGTGAGGAATAAGAATTTATCTCACGTGATGACGCAAAATTGTAGAGACGTGGAATTTCGCGTCTCTGCATGAGATTTATGGCAACGGTCTAGTATTAGAATATCAGGAACCGCCTTGGAGGTAGAAACGGAAAGTCATGAAAAGTTGAAACTTCGTTTTCAGCGATTCACTGCAATAAAAATTAATCAATTCCTATAAATATTAAAATAAAAACTGAAATCATGAGGTCAAAAATACTATTTTTTTAGTTTAATATCATTGATAATCACAGAGGAATAAAATTTGAATATCTTAGAGTTTTCTTTACTAATTTGGATTGGATCATTTACGGCTGGCTTTTTAGGTTCACTAACTGGTTTAGGGGGTGGAGTTGTGATTGTCCCCTTGTTAACTTCAATTTTTGGAGTTGATATCCGCTACGCAGTTGGTGCTTCCTTGGTGTCTGTGATTGCAACTTCCTTAGGTGCCGCATCTACATATATAAAAAAGGTTATACCAATTTGCGCTTGGGAATGTTTTTAGAAGTAGCAACGACAATCGGAGCTTTAATAGGAGCTTTGATCGCCACTTTGATTTCCGTCAAAGCATTAACCATCGTCCTTGCTGTTGTTTTACTTTATTGCGCTTATCTATCACAACAACCGAAACTCAACAATCCTGAAAATGAGTCAACTGATCCCTTAGGAACTTATTTACAACTTAATAGTAATTACCCAACTCCAGAAGGACTGATGTCATATCAAGTTCATTCTGTCCCGAGTGGGTTTAGCGTGATGTTAGTCGCTGGAGTCCTTTCTGGACTACTTGGTATTGGTTCGGGAGGGTTTAAAGTCTTGGCGATGGATCAAATTATGGGTGTCCCGTTCAAAGTTTCTACCACTACTAGTAATTTTATGATTAGCGTAACCGCAGCCGCTTCAGCAGGAGTTTACTTAGCACGTGGCTACATCGATCCAGGACTATCAATGCCAGTAATGTTAGGGGTATTGCCTGGTGCTTTTTTGGGGGCGCGAGTCTTGATAGAAGCTAACACTCAGATTTTAAGAATTATTTTCTCTGTTGTACTGGTAGTGATGGCATTCAAGATGATCTATAGCAGTTTAATCGGGGGAGTGTAGAATGAATAAAATGAGTTTTCGTTTCTGGTGGAGTTCATCGACACCATCACAAAGCGAAGTTATCAAATTCCAAGTGCAGGAGAAAAAATCAGACAGTGATATTCAAGAGTTAGCCCAGCACACCAGTGTGATAGCAGAGTTTCCTAGCGACTATGAGGTTGATGCAAACAAGGAAAATACGAAAACACTAAGCGAATTGCAATTTGAGCAGCTGCTTAGTAATGTGCTAAAGTACGGCGTTATATTTGCTAGCACTGTCGTTTTAATAGGCGGCATATTATATTTGATTAGCCACGGTGCTGAAAAAGCTAACTATCAATTTTTTCAGGGAGAACCATCCCACTTCCGTTCTCCCAGAGGGGTTGTGGTTGCAGTTTTGTCAGGTAGTCGTCGTGGTATCATTCAGCTTGGACTGTTGCTACTTGTTGCGACTCCAATTATTCGTGTGGTCATTTCTCTATTTATTTTTCTAAGACAGCGAGAATTTACATACGTTGTTGTTACTTTGATAGTTCTGACAGCGCTAATGTATAGCCTGATAGGAGCATATTATTAATTTCTCATAATTATTTAGGAGTGCGTTGCTTTTGAGGTAACGCACTCTTTCGTTACAGATTTTTCGTGAAATTAAAGCTTGAGCTTAGAGAATCAAGCCCAAATTTTGTTGAATTTGCTGTGCCAAATAATTTCTGATCAAATCAACGACTTCTACTGGGAACAAGACTAAGAGAACAGCACCGGTTAAGCTAAATAGACCAATAATCAAAGCTAAAAATCTTCCAAAAAAACCAGGATTAATTTCAGCAAAACCTAATCTGGTTTGCCCAAGAACTGCAATTGCAAGGAAAATAGTTCCTGCTATCAACAAGCAATTTATGAAAGGTGAATTAGTCATCTTTTTGATAGAAAGCATTATTTTAATTATAGCTAATACCATTTTCATATGAAGATGCATAGAAATAACTGCATCGCCGTTAACTGCCCTCCCCGCAGGTTTGCGGAGGTTTGGAGGGGTCAAAATAATGTGCAGCCTCACATACAATTGGTATAAGTAGATATAGCAGTCCTAAATGAGTTGTTAACTTCTTGGTTAAGAGAGGGAACAGGGAACAGATTTTTCACAAATGATTTAGGACTGTTATAGTAGCAATTAAATATATAGCAATCCTAAATCATTTATAAACAATTCCTGTTCCGTGTTCCCTGTTCCCTGTTAAGAGCCCTCATGAGACAATTTACAATCTCATTTAGGACTGCTATAAGATAAGACCTCACCTTCAATCCCTCTAGTGAATTCGCGGAGAGGGAAGTCGGAGTCTGGGTGAGGTTTTATATTTAGTTTGAGCCACTGACGGATCACAATTCTAAGTTAATTGTGAGATTCTATGTTTCTGCTTCCTTCTTCTTTTCTGCGTTGAGTGCAGTTATTTCACTGAAATATGTCACTAGTTAGATAAAACTGTTACACAATATTTGATTTTCTACTCGTATATAAATTAAAAATAGATACGCTATCATCCCCCAAGCCAAGCATGGAAACGAGGAAAAATAGATCAATCTATGCTGAATGTTTGATCCCCCACTAGACTTTTTGTTAGTTTTTCATTTAAAATACGGAAAGCACATATTAATTATGCAGTATTATGATAAATCTTCCAGTCGTCAATCGAAAGTCAAACGCAGCAGGACAAACAACCCCAAAGCAGTTACAGTGGGCTGTTCTTGGGGACTGGAAACAAAATACATTTAAGAAACTTAGAGGCGGTTTTTTTCTAGTTCTTGGATATTTGCTGTCACCCCTGTGTTGGTGGAATGACTTGTTGTTCAATTTGCCAATTGCTTATGGTTTCGGATATATCTGTAGTTTATTTAATCCAAAGTTACTATTGCCTTGCTCAATTGTAGGATACTGGCTTTCTAACATTGTCGGTATCCTTTTGATGCAGTTCGGCGCTATGGATGTTTTGCCAAATCAATCCAAGGAGCGTAATTTGAAAAAAGAATTACTTACAGGTCTAGTTTCTTCAACGCTCTATACTCTTGTGATTTTGGCATTAGTTCAGTTGAAAATTCTCGACGCTCCTATTCAGTTATTTGGCAGTTGATTTTTTTTGGTGCGTTATGCTCATACTAACGCACCTATATCATTAAAAATATTTTTTATACATCTATAGATTTTTCAATGATTTTTAGGTAAGGAAGCAATTCTTCTAAAGTATCAGCAAACGCAAAAGGCACAGCAACTCCATCTTGAACAATCAGTTGCATACAGTACTTAGAATAAATAGGAACATTATTATTTGTTTCAACACATGGATCGGGTAGCATTGTAATGAGCACTTCATCAGAATATTTAAGTACCACAAAAAGCCTCTTCAAGCAGAATCAACGGTCATAAATGTATTATTTCTCATAAGTATGAATAAGTTGTGGCAATTATATGTTTTAGCTGTGAATATTTTGTCGCAAGTATGCAACTAGCTGCTCTCCTGCTGTGTCAATGTGTTTTTTGAGTAGCTTAACAGCAGCTTTGGTATCGTGCTGTTGACAAGCTTCTAATAATTGGTAGTGTTCCTTTTGAGAACGCTCTAAGTAATCCATTTGACTCATCTGAAGCCGCACATAACGGTCTACATTCAGGTGTAGAGTTTTAATCATCGTTAGTAGCCGAGGACGTTCAGCACTTTTATAAAGTGTTTCATGGAATTCCCAGTTCAGTTTCGCAAGCATTCCTGCGTCAGTTGTCTGGTCTGTCTGTTTTAAAATGACAGTGGCTTTTTCTAAATCTGCTGCAGTTAGCTTGGGAATTGCCAGTTGAATTGCTTTCACCTCCAATGCACTCCTAATCTCGAAGATTTCTTGCGCTTCTGTTGGAGAAAGTGCTGATACCGTTGCTCCCCGATTGAGATGCAGCTTCACCAATCCTTCGGCTTCAAGCTGACGTAAAGCTTCCCGCACAGGAATGCGGCTGACTCCAAACTGAGTCGCAATTTCATCTTGTCTGAGGGATTGTCCTTCCTGAAAAATTCCGCGTACGATCGCCTCTCGCAAAGCGTCTGCAATCAAATCTGGGGTACTGCGTTGTTGTTGCAGCACATTGGCTGCTAAATCATTTAAGTTCATAATTTATTAAGTTCATAATTTATATTGTATACAATTTTTTGTATACAATATTCAAAAGATGTCTAACAATCCCTTTATTGATACCACGGGAGACAGTGGTCACTGACCCCTGCCTAAAGGCTCGGGGCTTGAAAGCGGAGGCAACGCCTACTTCTTAATTCAAGACTAAACCAGTGTCTAGACAAGCAAACTGAACCAACTAGCATGGCAGCTCAAACGGACGAAAGAATGCCTCCCTAGTTCTTCTCCTCTCCGTTGGTCAGTGTCGAAGGGATATATATACTCGCAAGAGGCTTATCACAATGTTTGTACCAGTAGTAGACCAAAGCAATTGTCCCTTAATGCCAACAACGCCAAGTAGAGCAAGGCGTTGGATTAAGTCAGGTAAAGCAACGCCATTTTTTAAAAAAGGAGTATTTTGTGTTCGATTAAATATTGAGTCATCCAATAAAAACACTCAGCCAATAGCAATTGGAATTGATCCAGGCTCAAAACGCGAAGGATTTACAGTTAAATCCCGAAAGTATACTTATTTGAATATTCAAACTCATGCTGTGGACTGGGTTAAAAATCATGTAGAAATTCGTCGGAATATGCGGCGAGCCAGACGTTTTCGCAAAACCCCATGCCGTCAAAATCGACGTAATCGGTTAGCCAACAAAGTTAAATTACCACCTTCCACTAAAGCCAGATGGCAATGGAAGTTGCGTATTTGTAAATGGCTCGCCTCGTTGTTTCCTCTCTCTGTATTTGTAGTAGAAGATATCAAAGCTAAAACCTGGAAAGGTGCGTGTAAATACAACGTGATGTTTTCACCGCTAGAGGTAGGGAAACAATGGTTTTATTCTGAATTACGACAACTCGCTAATCTTGAAACTCGCTCAGGTTTTGATACTTACCAGACAAGGCAAGAGCTAGGACTGAAAAAATCCAAAAACAAACTTTCTAATAAGTTCGATGCTCATTGTGTTGACTCGTGGGCGCTTGCTAATTGGTATGTTGAAGGACATGCCAAACCTGACAATACATCATTAATTGAAATTATTCCCTTAGAGTTTCATAGGCGTCAGTTACACAGATTGCAACACGCTGCTGGGCATATCCGTTCTCGATACGGTGGAACTATGAGCGCAGGTTTAAAGCGTGGTTCTGTTGTTAGACACCCCAAATATGGATTTTCTTACGTCGGAGGTTGGCAAGAATCTCCAACGAAGAAAGACCCAGATAGAAAAATAATTAGCTTGCACAGTCTTGATACTGGTAAGCGATTGTGTCAAAACGCATTACCCGCAGATTGTAAGTTTTTGTCTTACAATTCATGGCGGATTGCGAAGACCAGTGACGGGCGCTAAAGCACCCGTTGATTTTTCCTCCCAGGGCTAAAGCCGCTGGGTTTCCAAATCTATCGCGAGGTTTTATGAGCATTCAATCTCAACCAGACCGAGTCATTATCTTTGACACAACATTACGAGATGGTGAACAGTCACCAGGCGCAACGCTGCTGGTGGAAGAGAAACTGGCGATCGCTCATCAACTGGCTCTTTTAGGGGTTGATGTGATTGAAGCCGGATTTGCCGTAGCGAGTCCCGGAGATTTTGAAGCTGTCAAAACAATAGCTCAACAAGTTGGTGTGTTGGGTGGACCGATCATTTGCTCTTTAGCAAGAGCAATTCGGCAAGATATTCAAGCTGCGGCTGAAGCATTGCAAGAAGCGGCTCATCCGAGAATTCATACTTTCATTTCAACTTCAGATATTCACTTGAAGTACCAGTTGAAAAAATCTCGGAGTGAAGTTATGGCGATCGCCCAAGAAATGGTAGCCTATGCCAAGTCTTTTGTAGAGGATGTGGAATTCTCACCGATGGATGCAAGCCGCACTGATCCAGAATTCCTCTACCAAATTTTAGAACGAGTGATTGCTGCAGGTGCAACCACGATCAACATTCCTGACACTGTCGGCTACTGCACACCCAAAGACATGGCGGCGCTGATTCAGGGTGTGCAAGAAAATGTGCCTAATATTGATCAAGTTATTCTTTCGGTTCACACTCAAAACGATTTGGGTTTGGCGAGTGCGAACGCCCTGACAGCAATTGAAAATGGCGTGCGTCAAGTCGAGTGTACAGTGAATGGAATTGGTGAACGAGCCGGAAATGCAGCGCTGGAAGAGATTGTCATGGCATTGCAAGTTCGTAAACCTCATTTTAATCCCTACTTTGGTCGTGCGGTTGATTGCGATGCACCTTTGACGAACATCAACACGCAAGAGATTTACAAAACTTCTTGTTTGGTTTCACAACTCACAGGAATTGTGGTTCAACCGAATAAAGCGATCGTTGGAGCAAATGCTTTTGCTCATGAATCTGGAATTCACCAAGATGGAATTCTCAAACATCGCCAGACTTATGAGATTATGGAAGCTGCTGACATCGGTCTTGCTGAAAACAGCATTATTTTGGGTAAGCACTCTGGAAGGAATGCTTTGCGAACCAGACTCCAGGAATTGGGGTTTGAGTTGAGCGAGGCAGATTTCAACAAAGCCTTTATGCGGTTCAAAGAAATTGCTGATAAGAAAAAGGAGATGTCCGATTGGGATTTAGAGGCGATTGTTCGGGATGAAACGCAAATTCAAGTAGACAAAGGCTTTCAACTCGAACACGTCCAAGTCACCTGTGGTGATTGCACCTGTCCGACTGCAACGATCACAGTTGTAACTCCCAACGGAGAAATTTCAACGGATGCAGCAGTAGGAACTGGTCCAGTAGATGCTGTGTACAAAGCAATCAATAGAGTTGTGCAGATTCCCAACCAACTGATAGAGTTTTCCGTTCAGTCTGTGACTGGTGGAATAGATGCTCTGGGAACAGTTACAATTCGCTTACGATATCAGGAGCGCATTTTCTCTGGACAAGCTTCTGATACTGATATTGTAGTCGCAGCAGCCTACGCTCACATGAATGCACTGAATCGGCTTTATCGATTTTTGCAAAGGGATACAGAGAAGTCTCATGCTTCAGATTCTGCACCAGTTCATAAATGAGACTTACTTGGTGTTCTTGACAAGGTAGTTCAGAACATTAACAAGTCGGACTAACGAAGGGCTGGGTTAAAATGGAGAGACTCCCAGCCTACTTCGTATGAGTGAATTAGTAATCTCATCAATCAAGGTATAAATTATGTCTAAGATAGTGACATTCCTAGAAATAATTAGCTAAAATCGTAAAGCGCTGCTGTTTTCAGCAGATCGCTTTCAATAACGTCACAATTGAGTTCACTCGCTCGTGAATCCTGTTCAATAGAAAACCTTGGTAAATCAAGGGGACTACGAACAGCTTTGCCACCACGGTTAAGAACATGAGTATAAATTATTGTCGTTTTCACATCCTTATCGTCGTTCTAAGCTAAATTTCAGATCTAGACTTTGAGAAATTTCAATAAGCTGCAATGCCATATAAGCCCAAGCTTGACTTATCTAAATATGATCTGCTCTCTGCAAAGGATAAGCTCTTCTCTTATGTTTGCGAAAAAGCAAAGTCTTGGGGCTATGATTCCAACGTAGAATGTGCCCTTCTGTCCCCTAAGCAATCCTATGATATTGGTCTTAACCGAGTATGGCGTGTTATGTGGGAGTCGGGTTCCTATAACTGGGGTATTGATCTCTCTTTTGGTGGTGTTACATTTGTCAAATATGATGGGCCTTGGGATACTTCTGAACCTGAGATCATTCTTGGTGATCCTGACGGTTGGTATCTAGAACCCTATTACAGTTTTGATGTTGGCTTCGTTCCAGATACTCCTTATGCGGACTTTGAGGACGACCAGTCAAATTCAATTATCACGATCACTAATTTCATTTCTGAACAATTGATGCGCGAGATTGCTCGCTATCCCAAACTTTTGCAAACAATAGAGAGGCGACGCTTTGAAGAATTCATTGCTGAATTGTTTCATGGTTTTGGATACGATGTTGAGTTAACTGGGCAAACACGAGATGGTGGAAAGGACATAATTGCAGTTAAAAATGTTGATTCTATTAACTTGCGGTATCTAATTGAATGTAAGCGTCCAGATCCAGGGAACCCCGTGCCTGTTTCCACTGTTCGCGAACTTTTAGGTGTAAAGGCTGACGATCCAGCAACTAAAGCTCTTCTTGTTACTACCACTGACTTTACGACAGGCGCAAAATCACTTATTGAACGTCATCGCTGGCATCTAGAAGGTAAAATCTATCATGATATTATTGCGTGGATTAATAACTACAATCGCATAAAGGGTATTGAACTGTAGCAATCACGACATAACAACCGCGCTGCACCGGAACGTTCTAATATAGTCGGTTAAGTTGCGAAGGTTATTTGCGTCCGGTGAGCGCGGCCGTTACTGCGATCACCCCAAAGGGGCGGCTCCTCCGGAGCATCACCGAAGGCGGGGCTTTGCCTATCGCGTAAGCGCAAAGCGTAGGCTCCGCCAATGCGTAGCGTGTCCGGAGGACTCAGCGGGCACTCCGTGCCATCGCCCCTTTGGAGCGATCGCAGCAGAAAAATACAGTTGCACAATCCCATGCGATCGCTATTGTATAGTTGTGTAGTTCGTAATACACAACTTTTTTTGCTGCTAAAGTGTGGTTAATCTCGACACCAATAGTGTGATCGCATTTATAGCTGAAGGCTCTACCGTTCGTCATCAGCTACGCATATTCGTTCAAGACCAACAACTGGTGATGGCACAAACTGCTTTTGATGAATTGTGGAATTCTCGCCGATAGATGCAAGTCGGACTGATCCAGAAGTCCTCTACAAAATTTTAGAACGAGTGATTGCTGCTGTAATGCTGTGAAGATGACATTTCTCAGATGTAGAGCAGTGCTGTTTGGGAATAAATTGAGAACTAACAAGACATAAAAGGTGCTCGGAATAGATTTAAGAGATAATTCATTTCCCTGTCTTAGCATAATTTTGATTTCCGACTCCTATTAATGACAAGTTGTACTAAGCAAATAAACTAAAACTTTAAGGAGTAAATTATGTTTAAATTCAACAAACAGCTGAGTGCCTTAGCGCTTTTAACGATGACTTCTGTTGGTGAAACTATGCTAACCGTTGCAAAGGCATCTGCTCAAACTCAATCACATAGAACACCAGCAAGCACAACCCTACAGCAAGTTGCTGTGGGACCTAAAGAGCGGGATATCGCCGCGCTCTTTGACAAATGGAATGCTGCTTTGCAAACAGAAAATCCTGATGAAGTAGTGAAGCTCTACGCAAAAGATGGTGTGCTCCTGCCAACGGTATCTAATAAGGTGCGGAGCACTCACTCACAAATGAGAGACTACTTCGAGCATTTCCTCAAATACAAGCCTAAAGGTACAATCCTTGAACAAAACGTCCGCGTCATTGACAAGCTGTTCGCCATCAACTCGGGTGTCTACAGCTTCAACATAATCAAGAATGGTAAACCTGAAAAAATTGTGGCCCGTTACTCGTTCGTCTATCGCCATGATGGCAACGACTGGCTAATCGTTGATCACCATTCCTCTGCTATGCCTGAGTAGTGTCTGCCTTGTCCTATCGAATATATTGAATCATCCAGTGCTTACGATTATGTAAATATGACTTATGTAAATATGACCATTAACATGACGAATGCTTGCCCTGCTATTTTCAACTGAGATTTATTGCATCGCCTTTACCACTGCTGAGGCGATGTCGGACATGACTTTCTCGCGCACTTCCTCAGGCGCTTTTGATCCGGCGATGAATACGGCGATCGCCACACGCTTTCCATCCGCTGAACTAGCAATCCCAACGTCATTTGTTGCAGTAATGGAAACGTACTCTGTTGTCTTATAGTCCCATGTAATCTCACTTCCAGAAGGAATATCAACCGATGCAACGAAATCGTATACTCATGACGATTTGGCATATGCTCCTGATAACAAATTGGTCAACTATAAGCACTCTATTGCATCGCCTTTACCACTGCTGAGGCGATATCGGACATGACTTTCTCGCGCACTTCCTCAGGCGCTTTTGAACCTGCGATGAATACGGCGATCGCCACACGCTTTCCATCCGGTGAACTAGCAATCCCAACGTCATTTGTTGCAGTATTTATCCCAAGAACATCTGCACCCGTACCAGTCTTGTGTGCGATCGACCAATTATTGGGTAGCCCTGCTTTTAGCCGCTTCTGTCCTGTTGGAGAATCGGTCATTATCTTTAGTAACAAAGCGGTAGAGTTCTCGGACAATAACTGATTCGAGCGTAACCTTGCCAAAAGATTAACCATCGCTTCAGGAGTTGCAGTATCTCGTGAGTCGCGAAGATAGTTTTCCAAAGCAGCTTTCTTCTGGCGATCTGGAATCTTTTCCACAGCTTCCTTGTATTTTTGTTCGTCAGCTAATTCAGGTTGAAAGTTTTTGAGTCCCACACTCTGGGGCTGTAGCTGCTGTTCTAATCGATCAACGCGGATGTTGCGAATTTGCAGTTCGCGTAAGATAGCAGTAACTTTTTCCGGTCCACCAACTAATCGCACCAAAGCGTCAGCGGCAGTATTATCACTCATTCCCACAGAGCGTTCTAGAACGTTTCGGAGTGGGATCTGTACTCTATCACCTCTGAATTCTTTGATGATAGGACTCCATCCAGGAGCAAGATCCCGACGCATAATCGTGACTAATTGCCTGAGCGACATCTTGCCCTCGTCTACTCGTTTCAAGACAGCTATGGCAGAAGGAAGCTTAAATACGCTTTGCATGGGAAAGCGCTGCTTACCATTGAGAAACCAGCTTTGACCGTTATTAAGGTCTAAAACCCCAATACCAACTTTACCTTGGGCGGCTGAAATATCGAGATTTTGTAACTGCTGTTGAAATAATGAAGTATTGGGCTGCCCCGTAGTGACAACAGCGCTTACTTTCATCATGCCATCTGCAAGCGGTGAGGTTTGATGAATTTGTTGCTCAAGTTGCTGTGAGGAGACCTGTGTGATGCTTGGAGATAAAGGGGTTAGAGATGGTTGTTGTGCTTTGACTGGAAGCAACATAAACGAAAGCAGAATAACCACTCCAAACGAAAGCCAAAAACGACGTACAAACACTGGAAACATCTGACGTTAAATTTCTAGGTGTGAATATTTGTTCTACCGTATCATCGACTTTGTTAATGTCTGTTCTGTTTCTGGTAAAAACTTTAGTATCTAAAATATTTGCGTCAAATTTAAATATGACCGAACAAAGAACTCCCCGGCTAGAGCCCAAAACCGTACTGCCTCCCGAATTGATTCGTGGAAGCAAAAATGTTTCCTTGTAAAATCCCCACGAATGGAATCCGTGGGGATTTTCTGTGTTCTGCGTTCTTCTTAACCAAGTAATGTTACAAACAGCTCAAAGGAGCAGGACATTAGTTTATTTTTGAATTGTTAACTAGCCTCGTTCTCGCATTTCCTGTCTTCGCATGGGCATGGCATCAATTTCGTTAAAAATAGCTTTTGCTTGGATAGGAGTTGTATCACGACGCTTGACACCACCGTCTTTACCCACCAAGACAACACAAAAATCTTGGTTACTGACTTTTAGGCGATAGCGCAACCTAGCCGCCCCCGCCGGATCTATTTGCTCTGTGTTAGCAAAACTCTTGCCGTTTGCAACAACTTGAACAAGAACTAAATCCCGCTCACGAAAACTTGATTTATACTTGTCAAACAGTTGCATCTGCTTTTGGTAAGCAGGATTGCTACTAGAGGGAGCAAACACTACTAGTACGCGATTTTTCCATTTTTGAGAACTCAGGTTGAAAGAGGACGTATTTGCAGAATTATTGGTTGAAGCATGAGCACGACCGAATGTACTTACCGGCAGTAGCATAACAAATGCTAGTAAGGGGATTATGAGTGCTGATTTATTCAAAGTGAAAGATCTCCTTGCGCACTATGAATATTTGGTTTGTAGTCGTAATATTTTTCTAGACTATCATCTACTTTCTTGATGTCTCCTCTATTTGGTGGTAGAGACGTTGGTATGATTTACTTAAATTGAGAATATTGCATTTAACGAAGTTCAATTTTCTCGAATCCACAGTGCTAGCCCACCTCCACGACCGCTAGCTGCAATCAAGTCTTGTGTGACTAAGAAAAACGCAAAGAAGGGTAGTTTCGCTACAGGTTGAGTATAAAAATTTTCCGCCCCAGTTTTACCGCCTCGAATCTGACCGCTGTAAATCACACGACCAAACAAACTGATTTGCATCTGGAGAAAGTCAAACGCCAATAAGTTTTTCTTCGCTGAATATTGTGCTGGACCTTTGAGCTTCAACGAAACAAAACCACATTGAACTGAATTGCCAATTCCCTCTCTGCTTGGAGTTTCATCTACAGCTGGCGTGGTGTCAAAGGAAATATAAGTTGCAGCCAATTTCGGGATATAAAAACCTTTGCCCAAGACAATTCCGGCTTTATTTATGACTTTTTTGGTTCCAGTGACAAAGCATAGTCGCCATTCACCAACCAAGGACTCAAAAGGATATGTCAGGTGTTGCTGTTTAGCTGCTTTTTCCGCTTGCAGCAAAGCATTGACCACGACTTCAGCACCGGGGCGCTCATTTCTCTGTCCTTGATACGCAGTTGCAGCGAGTGAGAGTACAGTGACAAAATCACCTGAGGCAAGGGAAGTTAAATCGGCTGTCATAAAGGCACTCCAGATTTTGCAACTTAATACTCTGGGTGACATCCTCCCACATTAACCGCAAGCGGTATAGTGTGGGCTTCCTCAAATCACTTCGAGGATTTCCTGGTTTTTCCCTTACGGGATTTCGCCACTTGCCTAGACTGACTTGCATCAGTCCCCGGTAGATCGACTGCACAGGCTGTTTCCATTCCCGTCTGCCCGACGGTACTAATGAGCTTGATTCCTCGGTTTCTAATATTTTGACCTGCTGCCACATCTCTATCTGTTGTATATCCGCAGTTTGGGCAGCTATGAACTCTAACACTCAGGTCTTTTTTGACTAAACCACCACATTCAGGGCATTCCTGAGAAGTCCCCCTGGCGTCAACCTCAGCAAAGAATTTTCCGCGTTTCCAGCAGACATACTTGACAATAGTTCTGAACTGTCCAAATCCAGCATCAAGCATATGTTTACCAAACATGCCTTTTGCACTAGTGCAGTAGTCTAGATCTTCCATGAAAATCATGTCACCAGCATCGCAAAGTGCATGAGCTTGCTTATCAGTATTGTAGAGGATTTACTAGACTGGTGACAACTACTAAATGTTAATATTATAAACATCGAGTTCCTAATATTAACCTGGAGAGCGAGTGTGGTCTTGGGGGTTTCCCCCATGAACATTTTGCGTGGAGTCCATGTATCCCAACGCTATGGCGTGGGTCTTATAGCTCCCCCAGACCCCTACAGAAGATAAATCATAAAGCTAATATCTTTTAATTTTTTTGCCTAACTTTAGGAATTCTTCCGGGTGTTGCTTAAGGGACTATGGAAGTTAGTATTATCTACATAGCGTGAAAATAACATGGAAGCTTTTAGCATCAATATTGACCATTAAATCTTATTTTTGGTACAATAGTACTAATGAAATAAAAAATAATATTCAGTCACTTTTTATACTTTAAGCTTTTACTTTGTTAATTTTATTGACAAAATATCTAATAAAAATATTCAAGGTAAGTGTTAATGCTATATCGCTCAAGGGGCTGCTTCAAAGGAACATCGCACCTTTGGGGTCAGTACTTTGTCTGCCTAGATAATTGCAGATGATACAAAAGATTATTGCAATACAGTTATGCTCCTTGCCATCGCTAATTGCTAAATATAAGCAGCAATTAGCGATTTTTTTTTATTTTCTATGTCCAGAGTCCACGCTGCTTGGTATCCAACCGATAAAACTATGAGTAAAAGTTGGGTTTTGGTAACTCATTATTCAATGCCCAGTTCCCCAAATCTCGCACTTTGTAATCCACTGGATCATGCAGGGTGAAAGTGCGGAGATTGCGCCAGTAGCGGTCAAAGCCATATTGAGCACTGGTAGCGCGTGCGCCCATAACTTCAAAGATGCGGTTGGTAATGTCTAAACCGACTCTGGTGGCGGCGACTTTGGCAGTGGCGATAGCTTCGCTGCTGCCTTCGGCAGATCGCCAACGCTGATTCTCCCCGTTGTTCTGCTGTCAGTGCCCATTCCTGTTCCCAGGCTGCTTGTAGTAATTCTCCCGCTTGGTCAGTCAGACTTTTAGCTGCTTGGAGGTCAACCCATATATTACCATAGTGCTGGAGAATGTAGGGATCTTGTGTTGCACTTTCTACGCCGGATGTCAACCAGGGCCTTGTCGTCGTGCGAGTATATAATAAAGCCGCCTCAAATGCACCCTGTGCAATTCCCAAATAGATATTGGCAAGGTTCAATTGAGTCAAGCAAGAGCGGATAGTGCCGAAAGGTTGATTTGGTTTATCTCTACTACCTAGAATTTCATCACGATAGACTAGCACATTGTCAAACGTAACACTACCGCTGTCTGTTTGGCGTTGCCCCATATTATCCCAGTCATTATGGATAGTAACGCCTTCCCGTTGGCTGGGAATTGCCAGAATGCTTAATTCACCAGTTTCAACATGAGTAGCTGTAATAGGTAATACATCTGAGTCTTGGGAACCAGAGCAGAAGCTTTTGATGCCGTTGAGGCGGAAATGATTGTCCTGTGATATCAGTGTTGTTCTGCGATCCAGGGGGTTAACGGCATTGCACCAAAACCAATTGTTGCGGATAGTTTCTGAGTAATACCGCTGTTTTTGCTCTGTGGAACCAAAGATATGAGGAATAACCACACCTAAATGGTGGTAGGAGAAGATATGAGCAATAGAGCTATCAACTTTGCCAAACTCGCGGGTTATTTTGAGAGCGACGAGCCAAGTTTGCCCTAGACCGCCGTACTCTTTGGGTACGATCAGTTTTAGTAAATTGCTTTGGCGCAAGCGATAAGCCGGAGGCTTGACGCTACGCGTATCGCGCTCAATTTTTGGTGTTCCCCCTTTAGCATCCCGTGCGACTGCTGTCTGAGCAAATTCCTCTGCCAAGGACTTAGCTAAAACAATGTAATCTTCAGACTCTCTAGTTTCGATTAATTGCATTTATTGCAGCTTCTCAAAATTCAAAAAAAGTTCTCAGGTTTAGTGCATGATGTGTAGGCGAGAATTCCCATAACCAATTAGGATGTACTAAAGTGAGGGTTCCCAAAACAAGCAGACTAGTACCTACTACTGGAACTAGCACACGGCTCCAGCGTGATGTTTTCTCTACTACCATTACGCCAGTTAGTAATAACATTAAGGTAAGATGCCCCACTCCCACGGTAAACATCACCAGCATTAACGCCCAGCAACAGCCCAGGCAGTAAAGACCGTGGCGAATTCCCAAATTCCAGGCAGCTTTCAGCCCTCTTTGATAGTGATGAGTGAGAAAACTCAGAGGATGCCGACACGACTTTAAACAATGTTCTTTCAGTCCACTAAACTGGAACGCACCAGCCATTAGCACAGTTGTGCCAGAAATTAGCCAAGTACGTTGATGAAGCCAGGGTAAAGAATTAACCAGATGGTGTAATCCCCAGTCACCCAAAAAATTGAGGAGAGCAAAGCCAGTCCAGACTGTAGCATAGGCACAGATGAATACGACCAAAAGCAGATAACCTTTTTCCTGACTTTGTTGCCGACTAACTTTCGAGAACAGCCGAATCAATGGTAGGCTGGAGGGCAACATCATCGCTACTGTCATAACCTGCCAAGTCAGTAGAAAAATAAATAGTTTTAGGAAAAGAGGTTGAGATTTTTCCCCAATCAAAGCATCATGATACGACCAGTGGTCAAGACCCGTAACCACCATCAGCAGCATTAACACCCAAGCTAAAAATACCAGCCCCCAAACCGGCATCGTCTCATTCGTTAGAAAGTCATACAGCCTGCTTAAAAGCGGATGTGCAGATGTCGTTTGGCGCGGTGAATCATTCATCGCTGTCTAAGCCTCAAAGCGAAACTCACCCTGAATAGCATTGCGTCCGTTGTATTCCCAGGTGAGATTGAACTCTGGTAAATTCACCTTGTGATAGGAAGCTTTGCCAACGTAAGCAGGAGAACCTGGAATAGTGCTGAATATGCTATCAACTAGCTTGGTAGGTTTGCCGTCAGCACTACGGTAGGGTGCCATTTCTGCACCTAGCACATCTCCAATACGAATCGTCCCTTGAGCTTCTTTGATTTGATACTCAATTGGTGCCACTCGCACATCCAGATTTTCACTGACCAGTTTTGCCAAATCAGCGATCGCCCCTCCAAGTTCACCTGTAAAAACTTTGACTAGTGCCTGCTGTTGTTCAACCGTTCCCTTACCATCAACATAAGTAACTGCTCGCCAGTTTCCCGCTAGGACATTTCCAGGAATATAAACAATTTTTACAAGGGTTAATCCAGATACATCTAAACCTTGGATCTCTCCCCGCTCAACGTAATAGGCGACAAAACTATCGCAACTTCCTCCATCAGGATCTTCCCCAATCCAGCAGGGGCAAGGCGTATTGCAGGAACATGCTTCTAGGATTTGTCCTTCTAGCTCATAGGTTTTGGTAGCGGTTGTCATTGTTACTTCTCCTGCTAACCTTTGCGGGACAACTCTAAATTTTGGTTATCAATTTTAAAGTACAGTCATTTTATAGATTAACCGTATCAAAAATTATTACACAATCTACTTAATAAGACAAGGGGCTTGTTTTCAAAGGCTATATATGCAAAAATCATTATTTACATATAAAATACGGTAATTCTATTAAAATACTGTAATTTATAATTTTTTTTGCGAAAAACTCAGATTAACCTGTGAAATCTTAGGTTTTTTTGTGCAGGTACGTCTTGAAAAAAATGATTTTAATTTTAGTGCTGTTTGCGAGAGAAGTAACTCTATTCCTCTGTGTCCTCTGTGAAAAAATTAGCTTGTGTGGAAATTCTATTCTTGTAATAAAAAGAAGTATTTTATAGTTTGATTACGTAGATGAAAATGCCAGAGATTTTTTTAGCTGCCTGGAAACATCGCATTATTAACACTGATAGAAGAAGAAAAAATGTTTACAAAGGTCTTCAATATATTTCAAATATAGCTATAACGAAATTTTTTAAATTAGTAATCATCTAATTTTTTGAATTTATTCTATCTTATTTTTGACAGATGAAATATGAGGGAGGAGTGAAAAAAATGTTAAATATTTCATTTCAGAATTCACTAGTTGGAGCGGCAATTTTGGGAACTACTTTGCTAGCGAGCACATCAGCTTATGCTGAAAATAGCTATTTAGCTGCACTGATTACGCCTCAAGCAATGACAACAACGGTGATTCCAGCATCACTACCTACTATTGTGACTAAAGTTCGAGTGATTGCACAAGCAGTTGTGGTGCCAGATAAAGAGTCTGCTATTCCTGCAATCAAGAGTGATGCAACTTTCTCACAGACAAGCAGCAGCGACAGAAATAGTACCTTGTCTCAGGTAAATTCTGTGTCTGGACTCTCGGATGTACAGCCAAGCGATTGGGCTTTTCAAGCACTCCAGTCTTTAGTTGAGCGTTATGGATGCATTGCAGGCTATCCAAATAGCACTTATCGGGGAAACCGCGCCATCACTCGCTATGAATTTGCAGCAGGCTTAAATGCTTGTTTATCTCGTATCAACGAGCTAATTGCAACAGCTACATCTGACTTAGTGACCAGAGAAGACTTAACTACTCTACAAAGACTACAAAAAGAATTTGCCGCTGAACTAGTAACTTTACGGGGTCGTGTTGATAATTTAGAAGCTCGGACTGCAGAACTTGAAGCCAATCAGTTTTCTACAACAACAAAGCTAGTAGGAGAAGCCATTTTTGCCATTACAGATGCCTTGAGTGGCTCGGTTAATGATAGCAACACAGTTTTTCAGGATAGAGTTCGCCTCGTTTTCAAAAGTAGTTTTACAGGTCAAGATACTCTATACGTCCGCTTAACTGCTGGAAATGCCACTCCCTTGACGCTGCCAAATGGTACAGCAGAAGGACTTCAAACCTTCAATCTCTCTCCAGCCAACAACGATGATATTCTTGATTGGCTCTCTTATTACTTCCCGATTGGAGACAAAATACAGGCTTACATAGGAGCAGTAAACGGAGTATTTTTTGATTTCATTCCCACTCTAAGTCCCTATTTGGATAGTGCTACAGGTGGTGGTCGCGCTCTTACAGAATTTGCTTCCTCCAGTCCTATTTACCGTATTGGTGGTGGTGCAGGTGGGGGAATCAATTACAAATTCAGTGACAAATTGGTATTGAGCTTGGCTTATTTAGCAGGAGATCATGCCAGACCTCAATCAGGTAGTGGCTTATTTAATGGTCAATATAGCGCACTTGCACAACTAGCATGGAACCCCAACAAGAACTCTGGCATTGGTTTGACCTATGTAAATGCCTACCAAAATCGGGGAGCAATATTTGATCTGGGTAGTGGTTTTACACTTGTCGGGACAGCTCAAGCCAATACTCCATTTGAGCGGATGATTACGAACTCTTACGGAGTACAAGCTTTTTATAAATTTAGTCCTCGATTTGCAGTCAATGGGTTCTTTGGCTACACAAACGCCAAAAATTTGGCAGGTAGTGGTAGTGCAGATATTTGGTACTATGCCGTGGGATTGGCATTCCCAGATTTAGGTAAACAAGGTAACCTTGGTGGTATTCTTGTGGGTGCAGAACCTTATCGGGGTGGTAACCCTGCACCTGCAAACGATTTATCCTTACATATTGAAGGCTTTTACAAGTATCAGTTTACAGATAACATTGCCATCACTCCAGGTGTTATTTGGATTACGGCTCCTGGTCAAAACGATGACAATAAAGATGCGGTTATTGGCACTATAAGAACAACCTTCACCTTTTAGATCATCTGCAAAGGTACAAAGAATAATTCATAGATCAATTCAGCAATGTTAAAAATTTTGGCGTTGCTGAATTGATCTATAGAGAATGCGGCAATTACAACCAAGGATGACGTGGTGGGTTAACACCGTTTAAGTAGAAGTTACCAACAGCGTAGTATTTCCAGCGGGCAGGATCGTGTAAAGTATGAGTCCGAGCATTCCGCCAGTGGCGATCTAAGTTATATTGCTGCAAGGTAGACTTAGTACCTGCTAGCTCAAACAGCTTGTTGGTTGTTAGAATTGCAGCTTCAGCAGCGATCGCTTTCGCTTCAGCAACTGCAATGGAAGCCTCTGCCACAGTTGTATCCGTTGAGTCTGCGTTCGCCCGATCAATATACTCACCCGAACGACGCAGCAGTTCTTCGGCTGCATGAACTTGGATAACGAGGTTACCAATATTATAGATAGTCAGTGGATCTTCGTAGCCATGCTCCAGTTCAACATCAATCCAGGGACGAGCATAGTTGCGAACGTAGTGGAGCGTGTCTCTTAAAGCTGCCTTAGCAATACCAACATCCACCGCAGCTTGAATGATCTGAGCTATAGGACCTTGAGTTGTCGGACGTTCAAAAGCTAAGTAATGCGGTATGACTTGCTCTTCGGACACCTTGACATTTTCAATAATAGTAGTACCGCTGGCGGTGGTACGCTGTCCAAAACTGCTCCAGTCGTCAATGACATTCAAGCCTGGTGTGCCAGCTTCTACCACGACAATCACTGTTTTGTCGTCGTCATTGCGAGCAATCACCGGAATCCAATCCGCTACCAATGCGCCGCTAGAGTAGAATTTCCGTCCGTTGAGAACGTATCCATCTCCAGACTTTTGCAAACGTGTCTGTACATCGAGCACTGATTTGGTGCCAATCTCAGAAAAGGCGTTGCCAAACCGCTTACCTTGCAATACTAGATCAAAGAAAAAACGTTTCTGTTCTTCCGTACCATCCAGCCGGATGGATTCCACGATATACAAGTGATTTTGAGGAATTTGTCCCAGGCTGGAATCAGCTTCAGAGATAATTTTGGTCACTTCTGCCAGGGTGACATTCGAGACAAAGGAACCACCGTACTCCTTGGGAACAGTGATTCCCCACAGCCCACTTTGGGAGTATTTGTTTACCTCATCAACAGGTATCTTCCCTTGTCTATCTCGTTCGGAATCTCCTTTGACAAATTCAGCTGCTAATTCATGGGCGATCGCGATCGCTTCAGTATCGTCACGAATCACATAAGCTTTTTGCTCGGTACTGGTTACAGATGTCATGTTTTACCTTCCTTGTGTTGCTCTTGTGAGAAATCCCAGTGAAAATTCAAAACTCACCCGTTTACGCAGTCACTAACTCATCAGGTGTGCGACGACGCGCCTCAATTTCTCGTACCAAGGGAATCACAGTACGACCAAAAGCTGGCAAGTCATCGGTGTAATGCAAGAATCCACCGAGAATTAAATCTACTCCTACTTCGTAGAATTGGCGAATCCGCTCAGCAACTTGTTCTGCTGTACCAATTAAACCTGACCTAAAGCCATCGTTGTATTGCACCAAATCTTCAAAATTTGAGTTTGCCCACATTCCCTGACGCTCACGAGTGGAAGCTCCTGCTTGTTTGACAGCCTCTCCAAAACCTTCAACAGCTTCTTTATCCGCTTGAGCAATAATCTCTCGCAGCAAGTCATGAGCTTCTTTTTCAGTGTCTCGCACTAGGATAAAGGCATTGAGTCCAAACTTGACTCTCCGTCCTTGTTCACGCGCTAGGGCAGAAACTTCCTGAATCTGTTCTCGCACACCTTCAATAGTGTTGCCATTCATGAAATACCAGTCAGACACACGAGCTGCCATGCGTCGTGCTGCTTTGGAGTTACCACCTTGGAAAATTTCTGGATGTGGATTGTGATTAATTGGTTTGGGTTTCACCCAACCACCGTTGATGCGGTAAAAGTCTCCTTTGAAGTGGAATTCTTCTTCTGTCCACATACCTTTGAGTACGCGAATGAATTCCTCAGATCTTCGATAGCGTTCGTCATGATCTAACCACGGTTCACCATAAATCGTGAATTCATTTTTAAACCAACCACTAACAACATTTAGGGCGAAACGACCTTTGGAAATAAAATCGATTGTCGCACCCATTTTGGCAACGACACCTGGATGCCATAGTCCTGGATGAACTGCAGCAATTAATTTTAGCCGCTCAGTCACAGGTGCTAAAGCTGCTACTGTAGTCAGCGCCTCTAGTTGGTACTCAGCACCGTAGCTGGCAATAAATCGAGCTTGTGCCAAAGCATAGTCAAATCCTACCTGTTCTGCTGCTTGAGCCAGCTGAGCATTGTAATCGAAAGTCCAATCTGTACGTTGGGGAATTTTGCTGACAACCAACCCACCACTTACGTTAGGAACCCAATACGCAAATTTAATATCTACCATCATCGCACCTCTTTTTGTGCTGTGTGAACCCTGCTTATGAGTTGTGACTGCTGCTGTGAACTGCCAGAATCCAGTCTAGACAAAGTGTTAGAGTTTGCAGATATAACTCAATTTGATGGACTGCCAGCAATCGCAACAATATAAGCCATGTCAAAATCTCCTGATTCTAGTTAGTATTGCTGCTAATCTACGGTGGCTATATTTTTTTTCTGAAACTGCTGTCTAGGAAAATCTTGATTGGCAACAATTTCACCAAACGGACTCAACACATGCTGTTCAGCAACTACAGGAAGATTCTCCAGAGGGAGACGGGGGAATAGGAGTTCTGCGACTCGATAAGCTTCCTCTAAGTGGGGATAACCAGATAGAATGAAGGTATCGATTCCCAAATCTGCATATTCCAACATTCTTTCGGCAACGGTATCGGGATCGCCTACCAAGGCAGTTCCTGCACCACCTCTGACTAAACCAACTCCTGCCCACAAGTTTGGACTAATTTGTAGTGCTTCTCGACTGCCTTGGTGTAGTTGGGTCATGCGGCGTTGTCCAACAGAATCCATACGAGCATAAGCTTTTTGTGCAGTTGCGATCGCATCTTCATCCACATACCGAATCAATTGATTTGCCGCATCCCAAGCTTCACTTTCGGTTTCCCGCACAATTACATGCAGGCGAATACCGAAGCGCAAAGTTCTTCCCTCGATCTGTGCGAGTCTACGAACTGCGGCAATCTTTTCGGCAACTTGTTGGGGTGGTTCACCCCAGGTAAGGTACACATCCACATGCTTGGCAGCAACTTGCTGAGCAATAGGAGAGGAACCGCCAAACCATAATGGTGGATATGGTTTCTGGATAGGGGGAAACAGCAGTTTACCGCCCTCAAAGTTGAAATAGTCACCAACGAAGTTGATTTCTTCTCCACTGGCGATCGCCCGCCATAATGTTAAAAACTCATCCGTCAACTCATAGCGCTGATCGTGACTCAGGTGCAAACCATCTCCAGCCAATTCTACCGGATCTCCGCCCGTCACCACGTTGATTAGCAAACGTCCACCAGAGAGGCGATCAAAGGTTGCTGCCATCCGTGCTGCTACCCCAGGCAAAACCAATCCAGGACGTATCGCCACCAGAAAATACATTTGCCGAGTTAGCGATGCTAAAGTTGATGCCACAATCCAGGCATCTTCGCAAGAGCGACCCGTAGGCAGCAATGCCCCTGTGTAACCTAGATCATCCACCGCCTGAGCAATTTGTCGTAAGTAAGGAAAGCTAACTGCCCGTCCGCCAGTAGCAGTTCCTAGATAACGTCCGTCACCATGAGTTGGGATGAACCATAGTAGCTGCATAATCTTTATTTTCTTAAAGTGCGGTATGTCAATGTGCTTGCAGTATTTTATCGAGTTAACTTAGAAGTATCGCACGACCAATTCAGTAAATCAAGCTATTTTTACCCTCTATTTGATTTTTGAATATGTAGGGTGTGTTATGCGGTAGGCTAACGGACTATCTCAATATCCTGGTGCGCTAGACGTTCCGTCTAACACTACAATTACTCAGATTCTTTCAACATCCAAACTGGATTACTATATAATTTTACGAAAGTTTAAATATTTTCTTTAGGAAAAGTTTAGTTGCTAAATTTCCCTTAAGTTGATAAGGAGATAAAATCATGCTCACAGTAGACCCCTCAAAATTATCCAAAGGGGAACTTCCCCATCCACCTGAGTTTGAGCGTGTGGAAGATGAGCGTCTCCATCGCAAACAGTGTTTGGCTGGGGAACTTCCCCATCCACCTGAGTTTGAGCGTGTGGAAGATGAGCGTCTCCATCGCAAACAGCGTTTGGCTGCTGCCTTTCGTTTGTTTGCTCGTTACGGTTTTGATGAAGGTGTTGCTGGACACATCACTGCTCGTGACCCTGAATTCCATGACCACTTTTGGGTAAATCCTTTTGGGATGTACTTTGGTCATATCCGAGTTTGCGACCTGCTACTGGTCAACCACAAGGGTGAGGTCGTTGAGGGTGATAAGCCAGTAAACGCTGCTGCTTTCGCCATACACTCTCAAATCCACCAAGCGCGACCAGATGTAGTAGGAGCTGCTCACACACATTCCCTGTACGGCAAAACCTGGTCAACCTTGGGACGTTTTCTTGATCCGTTGACTCAAGATGCTTGTGCTTTCTATGAAGACCACGCTTTGTTTGAGGACTATACTGGGGTGGTACTGGATTTGGAAGAAAGTCAGCGTATTGCCAATACTCTGGGACAAAAGAAAGCGGCGATTCTTCGCAACCACGGCTTAGTGAGTGTTGGTCGTTCAGTGGATGAAGCAGCATGGTGGTATATCACAATGGATCGCTGCTGTCAATCGCAGTTGATGGCCCAAGCAGCAGGAAAGCCAGTGCTGATTAACCCTGACACTGCTAGTCTGACTTATCGTCAAGTTGGCTCACATTTCATGGGTTGGTTCAATTTCCAGTCACTGTATGACATGATTGTCCGTCAGCAACCTGACTTGCTGGATTGATTGACATCCTCCCACCGCTGACCTCAACACAGAGTGCGATTCGTTGAAGCGTGAATCACGGTGAAAGCCCGTACATAACGCTTCCAGCCACAAGGCTGAACTCTCGGTCTGATAAGGGTTTGAACTGTTTGGCAAATAGTTAAACAAACTTGGCATAACTTGTACAAACCTTACCATGATCTGCTGGCGAAAAATCAGGAGAATAAGGAGACAAATAAATTAATCTAGCCCCAACAGCTTCAATAGCTTCGCGGATACCAGTAACCTTATGAGAGCTAAAGTTGTCCATGACAACAGTTGCGCTGCTGCCAAAGATTTGGAACCAAAACTTGAGTGACGTAAGTTTTAAACGCGCTCTGCATTAGTACCACCACTAAAAGTCATGGCGGCAATGATTCCTTCTAAGGACATAGCCCCAATCATCGTTACATTTTTCCCCCGCCCGTCAGGACGATCACCATAAGCGCGAGTACCTTGGGGCGAACGGGCGAAGCGTCTAGTCATGGCGATGTTAACTCCAGCCTCATCAATAAATATCAAGTCCTCTAGATTTACTGAACCAATGGTTGTCCAATACTCTGCTCTTAGTTTTTGAACTCGTTCTGTGTATTTTTCACGCTTAGTGCAATGTTTTTTTTGCGTGTTAGATTCAGTTTTTGGGTTATTCTCCCCATTGTGGCTCGACTGATTTTAACTCCAGCCTTTTGTTCTAAGCGATACGCCAAGGGCGTCTGCGCTCCGCGCAATCGCACAACTCAACCAGAGTGGCATCGTTATCTTCCTCCAGCAAGAGCGCAACCAAAGCCATTTGTTCGCTGTTTAATTTGGCAGATTGACCTCCTGAGTGCGGCTTTGCTTCAACTGTGCCGTAAAAGCGGAATCGCTTCAGCAGGCTTTGAACAAAACTTAAACTTACACTAAATCGTTTCGCCAGTTGTCGTTGAGAGCCTTGTTCATTGTTATGGGCATCAATGATTTTTTGGCGTAGATCGGTGGAGTAAGCTTTCATATTGATGGACATGGTTATTTATATACTCCATACTCCCACACTGTATTTCACTCAACTGAGAACCGCTATATATGTCTTTTTTTAGACATCTACTCTGCTCTCAAATTTACACAATTCTGTGATATTTTTAACATAGCTGAACTGCGTTAGAGTATACATTTTAAATATGAAAAAACTATTAATTACTGGTGCGAGTGGTTTTTTAGGATATCATCTTTGCCAGATTGCAAAACAAGAATACTCAGTCTATGGAACTTACTTTTCTCATTCTTTAGAAATTCCAGGCATCAAAATGCTGAAAGTTGATTTGAGAGATTTTCAAGAACTGAAACAAATCTTTAGTGACTTTCAACCAACAGCCGTCATCCACACCGCTGCACTATCCCAACCGAATTTTTGTCAAACTCATGTAGAGGAATCATATGCAATCAATGTCACAGCATCCTGTAATATTGCTGGACTTTGTGCCGATGATTCTATTCCTTGCGCTTTTACATCAACAGATTTGGTTTTTGATGGTTTCAACGCTCCTTATTGTGAAACTGATCCTGTATGTCCTGTGAATATTTATGGTGAGCAAAAAGTCATGGCTGAGAAAGGTATGCTAGAACGTTATCCTATGACTGCTGTTTGCCGTATGCCATTAATGTTTGGGATGGCAACACCAACAGCAACAAGCTTTATTCAATCTTTTATCAAAACTCTTCAAGAAGGCAAAGAATTAAATTTATTCACAGATGAATTTAGAACACCCGTCAGTGGCAAAACTGCAGCAAAAGGGTTGTTATTGGCATTAGAAAAAGTTAACGGACACATTCACTTAGGAGGAAAAGAAAGAATTTCACGCTATGATTTTGGCCGTTTCTTAGTAGATATTTTTAAAACTCCTGCCAATCAACTAAAAGCGTGCCGACAACAAGATGTAAAAATGTCAGCACCAAGACCATCTGATGTTTCTTTGGACAGTACCAAAGCTTTTGATTTAGGTTACCAACCTCTTTCCTTGCAAGAAGAATTACAGGATTTATACAAAGATTTTTATAAGAACATTTAATAAATAGCTCAACCTAATTAAACGTGAAATGTCATTATCCACTTCATCCATTGCCAAAACCAACGGATGTCCCAACTTTTTTAGAATATAGCGTTGTAAGTAGCGATCGCAATGCTGAATCGTCGTTAAGTTGAGACGAAAAGACTCCTCCACTATAAAAGAAACACCATCTCCCTTCTTCCCTGTTCCCTATTTCCTGTGTTTCTTAAGAGCAGTTCAACTGGCGGCGCACCACCCGCTACGAATGAAAAAAACACTCTTTTCACGCCAGATACCTAGGTCGGGAAACACTCATCAAGTACTGGCTCCCCAACGCACTGGCTCCCCTTACACCCTTACACCCTTGTGTTTCTTCAGAGTGAACCAAGAAATGATTTTAACAGTCTAACTACTTATAAATCAAAGGAAATGCCAAATGAAAACTACCGAGTGTGTTGGTGAATGCTAACTATAAGGAACTGTAGCGATTGATGCCGTGACAATGGTCGGGGGTGAAAGTGGCAAAGACTGTTTTGTGTTGCGACTATCATAGCGGTCATAGATGACACGTTATGCTTACAAGGGTAAAAAATGAGCCAAATTATACAATCAACCTCAAAAGATTTAGTGATGAATATCAAACAAATACTAGTTAGTTTGGTCGCAGGTGTTGTTGCCTTTGGTGCAACTGCAAGTATGAGTCAACCCACTCAAGCTCAAAGTGGGCGAGGATTTTATTGTGACACCGAAACCAGAAAACCGATGACAGTGTACCAAAATGGTAGAGGTGCTACTGAACCTTGGATTCGCTGGACTTCCAATTACTTCAGAAACGCAGGCTACGATCCACTGACACGTTGTCAAGAGGTGAGCGAACGTTTGGAAACTTACCGCCGTAACAAACAGTTGAGGTTTGTTACAACAGGTGAAATGAACGGACAAAATGTGATTTGCACCGCTAACCGATTTAATGGACAGTGTGAAGAGTTGATATTGACCCTTAAACCCAATGAAAATCCTGATCGAGCGTTAACCAATCTCTTTGATTGGCGCTCAGGATCTGCGGCGTCTGCAAATGGTAGAAATAAAAGACCTTACATTGATGTGAGAGAACATTTAGGAATTCGTAGAGAATAAGGGATTTCCAAATAAAAAAATATTCTATTTTGATTGTTGACTGTTGACTCTTAACAGTTAACTGTCAACACTTCCTTGCTAACCAATCTTCTCGATAAATACCGTAAATAACCGCCTCACTTCCCAAAATTTCTGTCTTTCCTTCCAGTTTTTCTCCTAATCTCTGGGCAACTCTGATTGAAGCAGCATTCTCCGGACGAATTAAACTAATCACATGGGATTGTTGTAACTCACTAAAAGCATAATCCATCGCTGCCCTTGCTGCTTCCGTTGCAAAACCACGTCCCCAATACTTTCGCCGCAAAGTCCAACCAATTTCAAAACCGATCCACCCTTCAGGTTTCCAGCAACCCATCCGCCCAATCATTTCACTGGTGGAACGTTCCTCAACAGCCCACATACCATATCCCCGTAGTTGCCAATGACCAAGTATCATTGCCATACTCCGCCAAGACTCCCTACGGGATAAGGGTTTGCCTTCGCCAATGTAGCGCATAACTTCGGGGTCACTGCACATCTCGGTATAAGCATCAAGATCTTTCTCACGAAATCCACGTAGGATAAGACGTTGGGTTTCAAGTTGAGGAATTTGCATACGATTTGAGCACCATGCTTGTTTGTTCAGGTTGGATATGGGGTATGGGGTGTAGTGAAATGTTCCGTACTTTTTATACTCTACATTCTTACGCTTCTAACGAAAGAAAAAATTATTACATGACATCCATTTTGTAAAGCATTCTTAACAAAATGTTTAAAATATTATTTAATAACAAATTTAAATATAAAACTTAAAAATATTCAAAGAATAACTTATGACATTCTTGATATATTGTGAGACGAGCTACAAATTACGCAACGTGTAACCTTTGTCTTTTAAAGAACACATTTTGGATGTTTTGTCAACAATTGCAGGCAAACCACAATTGACTGCAAGAAGCAACCCATAACACAAAATGTTTTCTACCTATCCCTCAATGACAGGGGATATGTTTGAGGCGAGGAAAGTAGCACGTGACGCAATTTGTAAGTAAAAAGAGTGACTTCTTGGAAGGGAATTATGTCTTACGCGCAAACCAAGACTCAGACGAAATCAGGCTACCAAGCTGGGGTAAAAGATTACAGACTAACGTATTACACCCCCGACTACACTCCAAAAGATACAGATATTTTGGCAGCATTCCGCGTAACACCCCAGCCTGGAGTTCCACCGGAAGAAGCAGGCGCTGCTGTGGCTGCTGAGTCTTCCACCGGTACCTGGACAACCGTATGGACAGACTTGCTCACCGACTTAGATCGCTACAAAGGTCGTTGTTACGACATCGAACCAGTTCCTGGCGAAGGTAACCAATTCATTGCTTACGTTGCCTATCCGTTGGATCTGTTTGAAGAAGGCTCTGTAACCAACATGTTGACCTCGATTGTAGGAAACGTGTTCGGTTTCAAAGCCCTGAAAGCGCTGCGTCTGGAAGATTTGCGGATTCCTGTTGCTTACCTCAAGACGTTCCAAGGACCTCCACATGGTATTCAAGTTGAGCGCGACAAACTGAACAAGTACGGTCGTCCTCTGTTGGGTTGTACGATTAAGCCCAAGTTGGGTTTGTCTGCTAAGAACTACGGACGCGCAGTTTATGAGTGCTTGCGCGGTGGTTTGGACTTCACCAAAGACGACGAAAACATCAACTCCGCACCATTCCAACGGTGGCGCGATCGCTTCTTATTTGTTGCTGACGCTATCCACAAAGCACAAGCGGAAACAGGTGAAATCAAAGGTCACTACCTGAACGTGACTGCTCCCACTTGCGAAGAAATGCTGAAGCGGGCAGAGTACGCCAAAGAACTCAAAATGCCCATCATCATGCACGACTACCTAACCGCAGGCTTCACCGCTAACACCACATTAGCTCGCTGGTGTCGTGACAACGGTTTGTTGTTGCACATCCACCGCGCGATGCACGCGGTTATCGACCGTCAAAAGAACCACGGTATCCACTTCCGCGTTTTGGCTAAGACTCTGCGGATGTCTGGTGGTGACCACATCCACACCGGAACCGTTGTTGGTAAATTGGAAGGCGATCGCGCAATCACAATGGGCTTCGTCGATCTACTGCGTGAAAACTATGTTGAGCAAGACAGAGAGCGCGGTATCTACTTCACTCAAGACTGGGCTTCTATGCCTGGTGTAATGGCTGTAGCTTCCGGTGGTATCCACATTTGGCATATGCCTGCACTGGTAGAAATCTTCGGTGATGACTCCGTACTGCAATTTGGTGGTGGTACCCTTGGTCACCCTTGGGGTAATGCTCCTGGCGCAGCCGCTAACCGCGTTGCCCTGGAAGCTTGTATCCAAGCTCGTAACGAAGGTCGTAGCTTGGCTCGTGAAGGTAACGACGTTATCCGCGAAGCTGCTAAGTGGTCTCCTGAACTGGCTGCTGCTTGCGAACTGTGGAAGGAAATTAAGTTCGAGTTTGAATCAGTCGATACCGTCTGATCGTCAAGTAAGAAGTTAAAAAGTAAAAGAAAATAATCCTTCTTTCTCATTACTTTTGACTATTGACTTTTTACCTATTCTAGGGCTGGGGTCAAGCATGGATATTAAACAAATTGCGAAGGACACAGCCAAGACGCTGCAAAGCTACCTGACTTATCAGGCACTGAAAACGGTGTTGGCTCAAGTTAGCGAAACAAATCCTCCCTTGGCACTTTGGCTACAACGCTTTTCTGCCGATAAAATTCAGGATGGAGAAGCATACGTTAAGCAACTCTTTCAAGAGAAGCCCGAATTGGCTTTGCGGATCATGACTGTTAGAGAACACATAGCGGAACAAGTTACAGAATACTTACCCGAAATGGTTCGCACGGGCATTCAGCAAGCCAATATCGAACACCGTCGCCAGCATCTTGAGCGAATGACGCAAATAAATACATCAGATCCCAGTCCGGAACCAGAAACACAAGCAACTTCAGATCCAAACATTGAACAGTGAACAGTGAACAGTTAATAGTTAATAACTGATAACTGATAACTGATAACTGATGTTAACCGCAACCCATTATCATCACTTATGCAAACCTTTTCAAAAGAGCGTCGCTACGAAACCCTTTCTTATCTGCCTCCTCTCTCCGATGCTCAAATTGCTAAGCAAATCCAGTACATTCTCAACCAAGGTTACATTCCAGCAATTGAATTTAACGAGAATTCTGAGCCAACAGTATATTACTGGACTCTGTGGAAACTACCTCTGTTTGGTGCAAGATCAACTCAAGAAGTACTAAACGAAGTCCAAGCTTGCCGTTCTCAGTACGGTAATAACTTTATCCGCGTTGTTGGTTTCGATAACATTAAGCAGTGCCAAGTTCTCAGCTTTATCGTTCACAAACCCAATAGCAGCAGATACTAAAGCTGATAAGTTGGAATTAGTTCGTAAGAGAACTATAAATAATTGATTCATCTCCCAAAAAACAGAGGTAGATAACTCTATCTCTGTTTTTTTACTATTTAGGTAGTGTCGGGTGCACTTTTTGTAAAGTATAGCAGGGAACGCTTAACGCTTAACGCTTAACAGACTTGAAAGTATCTTGGTGACCGTATTTTCTCATTAGTTCGTGTGCTAATCTACCTGGCGACTGCTATATTAAGTAGATGCAAGAAAATTTAATCATGGAACTATCTTTGTGATTCCAAGTTGTGCTTCCGCTCACAGTTAAAATATACGTATGTTTTCAAATATAAGAAAAAGTATTTACTTAAATAAAAAGAGAAAATATTTTGGATTTCAAAATGAATGAAAATTAGTAGTCAAAAAAAATTAATATTATTTGAAGGAAGCCAACCAACTATTACCTGAAATCATTGTAGACTTTTGGTTGGCAAGGGTCACTCATCCCGATCAGGGATTGAAATTATTGGTAAAGATTTATGAGTTACTACATTTCTCCCCGCTTTCTGGATAAACTTGCAGTTCACATCACCAAAAACTATCTCGATCTTCCTGGTGTTCGAGTTCCCTTAATTTTAGGGATTCACGGACGCAAAGGCGAGGGCAAGTCGTTTCAATGTGAGTTAGTCTTTGAGAAAATGGGTATTGAAGTGACTCACATATCCGGTGGCGAACTCGAAAGTCCAGATGCAGGAGATCCAGCACGTCTGATTCGTCTGCGCTATCGAGAAACAGCGGAACTCATTCGCGTGCGGGGCAGAATGTGCGTGATCATGATTAATGATTTGGATGCAGGTGCGGGACGCTTTGATGAAGGCACTCAGTACACAGTCAACACTCAGTTGGTGAATGCCACACTGATGAATATTGCTGACAATCCCACAGATGTGCAACTTCCCGGTAGTTACGACGCAACGCCTTTACATCGTGTACCGATTCTTGTAACAGGTAATGACTTATCCACCCTGTATGCGCCACTGATTCGGGATGGTCGGATGGAGAAATTTTACTGGGACCCAGACCGAGATGATAAAGTTGGCATTGTCGGCGGGATTTTTAGTGAAGATGGACTTTCACGCCAAGAAGTTGAAAAATTAGTCGATACATTCCCAAATCAATCGATAGACTTTTTCAGCGCTTCGCGTGCCCGAATTTATGATGAACAAATTCGCAACTTCATACATGAAACCGGAATTGAGCGCGTATCTCAACGTGTGGTTAACAGCCTTGAAGGTCCACCACAATTCAAAAAGCCTAATTTCAACTTGTCTGGCTTAATTGAGATGGGCAAGTTGATGGTTGGTGAACAGCAGCGAGTCGAGAGTTCTCAACTGGTGAGTCAGTATAATCGCAGCTTGTACTCTCGTAATCAATCCGCACCTTCTGGTGGCGTGACACCAACGACTCAACCGTCAAGCGATTTATACTCTCGTAATCAATTCGCACCTTCTGGTGGCGCGACACCAAATAGTCAACCGTCAAGCGATCGCGCAAGCCAACCTGTAATATCTAATGGATTCCAGAAACAACAGGTATCGAATAGCCATTTGAGCTTAGAAACCCAAGAACAGATACGTCAGATATTGTCTCAAGGTTACAGAATAGGTATTGAGCATGTAGATGAGCGTCGCTTCCGCATAGGTTCCTGGCAAAGTTGCATCACAAGCCCAATAACCGGCGAACAAGATGCAATATCAACTGTGGAATCCTGTCTCGGGGAATATAGCAATGAGTATGTGCGCTTGGTAAGTATTGATCCAAACGCGAAGCGGCGGGTTCTAGAAACAATTATTCAGCGCCCGAATGGGAGAGTTGTTAGTCGGTGAACTACCCAAGCCAAGGCTTGTTTGTCTGTTCGGCAAACCCGTGTCTATGGCTTGCGCCACTGGGCTAGCCATAGACACAGGCTGGGCTTGTAGTTTCACGGGTGAATGCCTCTTCGATTTGATAAAATTCTCCTCAAGTCAAATCGCGAAGTACTTGACACTACCCCCTCAATTGTTGCTATATTATTGAAAGACAAATTGATGGGGCGTAGCCAAGTGGTAAGGCAGCGGGTTTTGGTCCCGCCATCCCTAGGTTCGAATCCTAGCGCCCCAGTTATAAAGAGAAAAATATAAGTTTGGCATCTTTTAAGCATTAATACTCAAAAATAGTAAAAACGATTCCTATACTTGAATCGGGGTTTTGATGATAGCTAAGACATGAAGAAAAAATATTTTCCAGAAAAATAAATAATTTCCGTGTAGCCATTGTTGTTATTATAAATTTAGACGAGAAAAAATTAGATGTTGAATCAACGTTTTTTGGCTGCTCTTTTGGCTGTAACAACCGTGACGACTACTGTTGCTGTTAATGTTTCTCCATCATATGGAAATCAGCGGAAAACACCACAGCAATATCAACAACAGCAGTATCAACTACCGCAGCAATATCAACTACCACAGCAATATCAACTACAGCAATATCAACTACCACAGCAACTACAGCAACAGCAATTACAGCAACAGCAACTACAGCAATATCAACAGCAACTACAGCAATATCAACAACAACGACAACAACGACAGCAACAGCAACTACAGCAACAGCAATTACAGCAACTACAGCAATATCAATTACGACAGCAATATCAACAACCGAGTCCGAAGTAAATGTCACAATGCAGATAAACTGATGCGCTTACGTTCTAACCTGTATTTATGGGGAGAACCGCCAAAATATTCAGGAAAGGGAAAACCACGAGTGCATTGAGGTTTTGGAACAGTTAATTAAAATATCACTATTTCTTACAAAAGCTTACCAAAGGTTGCTACACTGATTTGAGTGAGCAACAGTGAAGTTTAGTGATGTCTAAGTACGTGCCTTTACGTGTTGCTTGTGACAGACTTGGCGTTCATGCAAACACGATAAGGAGGTGGGCAGATAGTGGACAATTGCCAAGTATCCGAACAGACGGGAATCAACGATTGTTCGATGTTGACTCCTACCTCAAGCAAAAAGAGGGGGAAAAACGGCGAAAAATCTGCTATTGTCGAGTCTCTAGTCACAAGCAACGAGATGACCTTGAGCGACAAGTTGAGTTTATGCGCCGACGCTACCCAAATCACGAAATTATCACAGACATCGGGTCAGGACTCAACTTTAAAAGAAAAGGTCTTATATCCATATTGGACTGGATTAGCGAAAGAACTGTCTGTGAAATTGTTGTCGCACATCGAGATAGACTCGTTAGATTTGGGTTTGACCTTATCGAATGGTTTGGGAAAAAATTCTCCTGTGAAATCGTGGTTCTCGACGAGAATAAACTTTCACCCACAGAAGAACTTACAAGAGATTTGCTGTCGATCATCCATGTTTTCTCATCCAGAATGCATGGACTCAGAAAGTACCAACGTGAAATCAAAGAAGATAAGGATATTCCCAAACCAACAACAAACGGTGACTCTGAAGAAATGGATGGGAACAGCTCGATATGTGTTTAATGAAACTATCGCATACCTGAACAAACCAGATACTAAAGCTGATTGGAAAGCAATCAAAACAGGAATTATTCAATCTTTACCTGAATGGTCGAAAGAAACACCTTATCAGATCAAGTCAATTGCGATTAAAGACGCTTGCGATGCTGTGAAAACTGCTAAGAAAAAATACCAGCAGACAAAACAGATTCAACTCGTCAAATTTCGCTCGAAAAAACAGAGACGGGATAGCATCTATATTCCGAAAGGTTCTGTGAAATCGTCTGGGGTGTACATCACTTATTTAGGTCAGTCTTTACAACCGGCTGAAGTCTTTCCAGACATAGACTTTGATTGTAAGTTAGTGCATCAGAACGGGAAGTTTTACATTATAATTCCTGTAGTCTTTGAGTCAAAGAAATCTGAAAACCAAAGATTAGGCTTAGTTGCTCTAGACCCTGGTGTAAGAACATTTCAAACATTCTTCAGTCTTCATACTAAGGGTGATTTTGGAAACTTAGACATTGGTAGAATCTACAGACTATGCGCTTATCTAGATAATTTGTACAGTCGTATCTCTAAAGCTCAAGGCAAACAAAAGTATAGAATGCTTAAAGCTTCTAGAAGAATGAGAGAACGCATATTTTATCTTGTAGATGAAGCACATAAGCAAGTTGCTCATTATATCTGTTCTCAATTTGATGTGATTCTCTTACCTAGCTTTGAAACATCACAAATGGTAGTGAAAAAGTCTAGAAAAATCAGATCAAAGACAGCAAGAGCAATGCTCAGTTGGTCACATTATAGATTCAAGGAATATCTAAAGTTCAAAGCACAAGAATGGAAGACACAGGTGATTGAGGTGTCAGAAGCTTACACATCGAAAACCTGTACAAAGTGTGGACATATTCACACCAAATTGGGTGGAAACAAAAAATTCAAATGTCCGAGCTGTGGTCACACACTGCCAAGAGATTTGAATGGGAGCCTTGGGATATATCTTAAGGCATTGGTAGAACGTCCTGAACTCCTGCAATGGAGGGAGCATTTGTTAGCAATGGGTAACCAAAGTTAACTTAAAACGTTCGGTAAGTTTAAACTCAATGATTCCAGTACCTGGTCACAAGCAACCCAAACAATTAGACCTCTTGCAAAAGTCAGAGATAATAAAGTGGGAGAGTTTTTACAGGCGA
>NZ_JCACKO010000119.1:0-8112 GCF_059505445.1 Brasilonema angustatum
CTCCAAATGATTATCATTCTTGCTTTGGGTGATTTTATTGCTTGGAAGTCCCTTATGCAACGCCTCCAAATATAAGCGGATAAGTAGGTCGGCGTAAATAATTCTTGTTGGAATAAAGCAGGGAGCAGGGAGCAGGGAGTAGGGAGTAGGGAGAGAAAGAGTTTGAGCCTTATTTACTTTTCTTTACACAGTTTGATTTTTTTGCACCGACTTACTTAAACAAACTACTCATAAGTCTTTAACTAACGGACCTATAGGACTAATATTTGATTTTTGAAAAAAACTCCGTACGCTTTTATTGCTTCTTAAGCGTTGCCTGTTCCCTGTTAAGCGTTCCCTGCCTCTACGAGTCAATTCAGAAATCAAATCGGATTCCTATATTAAATTGTCAGGGATTCGATTGCGTTCAATATAATCGTTAATTTCATCTTGGTGATCACTGTAGTAACTCAAAGCATTGAATACTTGTGCCAAGGTTAAATGAGGCATACCTTTGGGAATTTCTTCAGGAGTAATACCTATTCACAAAGTTTCAACAATTGCCCGAACAGGCGTACGAGTTCCTTTGATAATTGGTTCTCCACTTAAAATATGGTTGTCTCTGACTATATAAAGATGTTCTGTAGCTTGAACCATTGCTGCCTTTGCTATCTGAAAAATGTGTCAGGATTAATTGTAACGATTTTGTTGAAGAATCCGATAGCCTGACGCTCCCACGGCTTTACGTTTTCGCTACATTCAACGAAATCAAGTGTTTTCATCCCCTGACGGGGAAAAGTGAGTCTGCGACTTGGCGTCGTCAGTCAACAAGGTCTTAATCTTGTATTAAGCTTTGCGTTGTTATTGCATTTAACGTTAGACAATAATGCTACACATTTTATTCCGGCGATATCACTATAACTTTTATGCGAATTTTTAATGCTCCTCCATCTTCAGAAACACAAACACGCACCCGCATTCTAGAAGCGGCAAGACGACTGTTTGCGTCTCAAGGATTTGATGGCACAACCACCCGCGACTTGGCACAAGCTGCAGGAGTTGCTGAAGGCACGCTGTTTCGTCATTTTTCCAATAAAAAGGCAATTTTGATAGAGGTTGCAACTCAAGGATGGGTGGAAATTCTGACAGATTTGTTAACAGAACTAAGTGAAATGGGCAGTTATAAAGCTGTTGCTCAGGTTATGCGTCGCCGGATGTGGAATATGCAAAAAAACGCCGACTTAATGCGGGTTTGTTTTATGGAGGCACAGTTTCACCCAGATTTGCGCGATCGCATCCAGTCTGAAGTCATTGCCAAAATGACTGATGTTGGCGAGGCTTTCTTTCAAACTGCAATGGATAAAGGAATCTATCGCCGCATGGATGCCAAACTAGTCGCTAAGGTTTTTCTAGGAATGTTTGCCGTTGCAGGCTTTTCCAACAATACTCTTATGGAACCCAACGCCTCACCCCAACAAATGCAGCAAATGGCAGAAGGATTGGCTGATATCTTCCTGAATGGAGTCTTGGCAACAGAGTAATAAGTCAACAGTTAACTGTTGAGTGTTTTGCGTACTAAATTCATCGCTCATCACTCAGGACTTTTTTCGCTTGTTGACTCCACTGTTGAACTTGCTCAATCGAAGGACACAAATCCCGTCGTTGCATGGTTGCTACCACCAAGCGCAGAAGTTGTTGGTGCAATCTGTGAATGGGGGTAGTTGCTAGCTGTACCACAGAAGCAATACCCGCATGCAGCAATAATCCACAATATTGTGTTCCTACACTGGGGATACGAGCCAAATCAGACAATGCCACCCATTTGTTGACATACTGAAGATGAATCTGTAATTTATTTGCCAGCACTAGCCTATCCGCAGGTGTTTTCCCTTGTTTAACCAGTGCGGCTGTGGTTGTAATTCCACAGTTTTGCAGTTGTGCTTGCTCTTGCTGACTCAATCCAGGCAATTGCTCAATAGACCAATTAGAGGATGAAATAGGACTGACGCTTACTTTTTGTTTAAGAGACATTTTTTCAAAAAACAAATACGCTATACAAATATAGTGATAAACACACTCATTGATATCTTTATTTCAACCTAATCTTAAGCAAAATTTTGGCTGTTGAAAAATCTTCATTTGCTCTGGAAACTGACAAAAATTTGAAACATTTGCTTTAATTTCCAAGATTATGATACTGAAAACCTCTTGCTCTCTCATCGAAACTCTACGCGACAGACGCCAACGACTCGCCAACCTAATTGATTTTCCGGCAATTCTTTGGTCAGGAACTAGCAGTCCGCGTAACTATCCAGCAAATGTCTTTCCGTTTCGTGCAAACAGTCATTTCCTCTACTTTGCAGGGCTTCCACTGCCAAACGCAGCAATTCGCCTGAGTGCAGGTAAGCTAGAACTGTTTATGGATGATCCTCAACCAGAAAGCGCTCTTTGGCATGGACAAATGCCTGATCGTCAGGAGATTGCTCAGATAATTGGAGCAGACGTTGCTAAGCCAATGGCAGAATTAGAATTGTGGACAGAAGAAGCCGCAACAATTGCCGTACAGGACGCCGCCACTTGGACACAACAGTCGCAACTTTTGAATAGATGGGTTTTGCCGCTGAAGTCACCACAAGACATTGACTTGGAGTTAGCCAAAGCAATCATCTCGTTACGGCTGATTCACGACGATGGCGCATTAGCTGAATTACGCAAAGCTGCGGCTGTGACTGTAGAAGCACACAAAGCTGGCATGGCAGCTACAACTCATACTCAAATTGAAGCACAAGTTCGTGCTGCGATGGAACAAGTGATCATAGCCAATAACATGACGACTTCCTACAACAGTATCGTCACTGTTCACGGAGAAGTTCTACACAACGAGCAATATCACCACTCATTGCAACCAGGCGACTTGATACTTGCTGATGTTGGCGCTGAGACAGAGACAGGCTGGGCAGGTGATGTCACACGTACTTGGCCAGTGGGTGGTAAGTTTTCATCTACCCAAAGAGATATTTACGATACTGTGTTAGCGGCTCATGATGCTTGTATTGCTAAGGTAAGCCCTGGTGTTGAGTATCAAGAATTACATTTACTCGCTTGTACTGTGATTGCAGAGGGCTTGGTTAATTTAGGCATTTTGCAAGGAAATCCCCAAGACTTAGTGGAAATCAACGCCCACAGCCTCTTCTTCCCCCACGGAATCGGTCATTTGTTGGGTTTAGATGTTCATGATATGGAAGATTTGGGAGATTTAGCAGGTTACGAAGAGGGACGTACAAGGAGCAATCATTTTGGTTTAAGCTACCTGCGTTTAAATCGCCCCTTACGTCCGGGAATGTTAGTCACAATTGAACCAGGATTTTATCAAGTTCCAGCGATTCTAAATCATACTAATGTACGGTTACAGTATCAGGATGTTGTAAATTGGGAGCGCCTATCTCAATTTACCGATGTGCGAGGAATCCGCATTGAAGATGATGTTTTAGTCACACAAGAAGGTAGCGAAGTTTTAACTGCGGCATTACCGACACAAGCTAATCAGATAGAGAATTTAGTTGGCGGGTAATTGTTCTTGTGTTCTGAAAAACAGATAATACATAAGTATTAGCCCTGTTGCACAACTTCAGGTTTGTGGCAGCAGGGATAAAACTATCAAACTCTCGGAGCTTGTTCAACAGTAGGGAAGTGAACTACACAACTTTAAGCGCTACCTGTAAAGGCAACTTCAGGAAATTTTAACTGAGCTTCAGCCATCGGGCGGTTTCTGCCTTCCTCTTGCCAGTAGTTAATAACTTCTGTAGCTTTATTGAGCAACTCCACCCGATCTAGTTCAGTAATCCAGTGTTTTGATTCTAGCTCCTTTTTTAATTCTTCCCAGGCATCATTCCTCGGCCAGAAAAAGTACTTAGTCAAAGGACTTGTGCCTTTGCCTACAACTTGATCAACCGCCAAGGCAACGTTTTCATCTAGCCACAGTATTTTCAAAATGAATTTTGACAATCACACCTCCGGGGAGTATCCGGGCAACACTCACTAACTTTGCGATCGCCTATTGTAACGCAATATCTACCAGCTTTCCAAACAAGAGTGGAAAATCGCAAGTCGAGAGAATGAAATATGAACAAGGAAAATTGCTTGTTGTAACTAATAGGTATTGACTAATGACTATTGACTAATGACTAATTAACGGCAGGTGCTACAAAACGTGCTTAACCCGCGTTGTAGCACTGCCTCCTAATAACTCATCAAAAATCTCCGCATTCTATGACTGAACAACTCTCACCAAAGGCGATAGTGGTTTTCGATATTGATGGTGTTATACGTGATGTCAGTGGTTCTTATCGACGAGCGATCGCAGATACTGTAGAGCATTTTACAGAAGGAGCGTATCGCCCAACACAACTCGATATAGATCGGCTCAAGTCTGAAGGTGTTTGGAATAACGATTGGGAAGCATCTCAAGAATTAACTTACCGTTATTTTGAAACTCTCTGTTACACGCGCGAGCAATTACAACTCGATTACAATGCCATTGTCACCTTTTTTCAATCACGTTATCGAGGATGTGAGCCCGACAAATTCACAGGATATATCTGCAATGAACCATTATTGCTAGACTCTAAATATCTAGAGGAACTAACAAAAGCTGAGATTCCCTGGGGATTTTTCAGTGGTGCAACTCGCGGTTCTGCGACTTACATTTTAGAACAACGCCTTGGGTTGAAGTCCCCAGTCTTAATCGCAATGGAAGATGCACCAAGTAAACCAAACCCCACTGGACTATTTGCCACTGTGCGCGCCTTAGAGTCTTCCGACAATATAAATGATAAGCATTTAACGCCAGTAGTGTATGTAGGAGATACAGTAGCTGATATGTACACGGTGAAGCAAGCGCGTTTGCAAGAACCTTCTCGGACTTGGATTGGCGTTGGTGTTTTACCACCTCATGTACAGCAAATACTAGCACGTCGGGATGCGTATGCTGAAAAATTGATAGACGCAGGAGCATCTATGGTTTTCACGAATGTACAACACCTGAGTCTGCTTAGGATTTCGGAACTAGTGAATGAAACAGGTTTTGAACAAATGTAGGTGTTATTTTGTTGAGGTAGGGTGCAAGTCATTGCACCTCTATCCCTCAACTTCAATAGACTTCGTGGCAGTTGTAGAGAAAAGGCTAAGGGGGAAAAGAATAAGAAAAAACCTTTTCGCTTTAAGCTTTCCTCTTTCCTCACAACAGTGGCAATTGTTACTTTTGCAATCTTGTTTAATAACTTAGTTATAATGCGTACCTTTGATGAAAATTTGGCAAGCTGATTTTTATCGTCGTCCCCAGACTGAAGCATCCAGACAAGTTATGTGGGAGTTGCTGATTTGCGATCCGACTCGTAGTTTTGAGTATCAAGCAACTTGTCTACAGTCACAAGCTTCTTCAAGTTGGGTTGGTTCTCAATTTCAGAAAGCAGCGCTTGAACAACTGCCAGATGTCATTCAAGTGTTTCGTCCTCAGTCTTTAAGTTTAATAGAACAAGCTGGACGCAGTTTAGGCATTTGTGTTGAACCAACGCGCCGCACCTTGGCATTAAAACAGTGGTTGGAACAAAAGCAATATCCTATATCCTTGGACAAACCACCCCCAATGCCATTACCAGAAAATCTTTGGGGAGAAGAATGGCGTTTTGCTTCGCTGACAGCTGGTGATGTGGCAGAAATATTTAGCGATCGCCCCATCCCGATTCTAGAAATGCCAGAATATCTCCTACCTATTAATCTCGGTTTAGCATCAACAACACCCGTTCCCTGTGTTGTCATTTATGGTGGAAGGCAATCAATGCGTTTGGCACGCTGGTTGCAACAAGTCCATCCTGTGGCGTTGAATTACGTTGCTGGCGCACCTGATGGTTTAGTGTTAGAAGCTGGCTTAGTTGACAGGTGGATTGTTGGCACATTTGAAGATAAAGAAGTGACAACTGCTGGCAAAGTCTATGAACAACGGAAGCAGCAAAGCCGTGGACTACATTTTTTGTTAGTGCAACCCGATGATTCTGGAATGACTTACAGTGGCTTTTGGTTGCTACGTGAGGAGTGAGCGATCGCGCTTTCAAATCTCTGAGTTCGTTGTTGGCTATAGTACAACGTTTTCATAATGACTTCTTGCGCCACAGCTTTGACTACATTAATACTCACCGAATTTCCCAGTTGACGGTAAGCCTTATCATCATTGGGATGAAGTACAAAGCTATCAGGAAAACCTTGCAGTCTCGCAGCTTCGCGGGGAGTGAGTCGTCGCACTCTATTATTGTGGTACACTCCCAATCTATTGGCATCACTGGCAACAAGTGTTACAGAAATCTTACTTGGATCTACAAACTTATAAACCTCAAAGGAAAAGTTGCCAGCTACAGGTTTATATTTATCGTTAATAATCTTTAAATATTTCTTGACAACCAGTGAATCTAAAATTTCCTCAAGGTTGGGATGGTCAAAAAAACTAGCTATCTGATCCTTGGTTAATAATTTACCATCTTGTTCTTGACCAAATTCTTTATTACGTCTCTTTAAGATGAAACGGTTCATTAATTCGATCTCCGAAGCATCACACTCGCCACGCAATCCTAATTCCCATGAATGAATAGAGTTTCCGCCACGATAATCAATTAGCCGCACTCCATGCAAGCGTTCTAAATTATTATTATTATTATTTTTCTTTAAAGCATTAATAAATTTTGGAGAACAATCATATCTTGGCTCAGGATTATCTTCTAAAATCTCGGCGACAGTCACACTGTCTTTTAGTGGGTAAAATAACGATAATTGTTGAGGGTTATAAGAATGGGAATCTTTTGATCCCACATCAGAAATCAACCCAAAAGTAGGAGAAGCATCTAAAATTCCTACTAGATAAACTCTGACACGGTTTTGTGGTAATCCAAAGTTAGCACTATTTAGTAAAAAAGCATCAAAGCTGTAACCTCTGTTTTGAATTTCGTGCTTAATTGTTGCCAGAGTTCTTCCTTTATCATGGCTATATAGTCCCCGGACATTTTCAAAAATGAAAGCTTGTGGTTTATATTTATCCACTAGTCTCATGATTTCAAAAAAAAGTGTTCCTCTAGTATCTCTAAAGCCTTCTTTCTTGCCAGCGTGAGAAAAAGCTTGACAAGGAAATCCAGCTAATAAAAACTCATGTTCTGGTAATTCATCTATAAGGTGAATGTCCCCTAAAGGCTTATGAGAAAAGTTTTGTTCGTAAACGAATTGAGCTTTTGGATCAATTTCACTGCTTAATACGCATTCAGTGTCTAGTTCTATGGAATGAGCAGCCTGTTCAAAAGCTAGTCTAATTCCACCTATTCCTGCAAACAAATCAACAAACCGAATTTTTCGCATCGTTCAATTTTTTGTGATTTTTTTTCAAGCTCATGTAATTTTTTCCAAACAACAAATTTTAACATATCTAGTCATTCTCCAAAGTATGCTTTCAAAAAGCTACAAAGCACATTAAGCTCCTCCCGAGAAAACGCTACTGTACAATGACTGTATAAACAAATTGTCGATAGGGCATTTTCTCTTTGAAAGTTCCCAGCACTATCCAGAACATAAGCTATTTTATAACTAAGACTTTCAATTTGTTCAAATCTGGACTTTGCTTGTCCTGCCTTACGCTCAATGACGCTATTTGTCGTTACCTGAAAGCTAACTTCTATTGCAACATACTTATTTTCCTGAGAAACTACAATATCAAAGGTTGTTGGACGATTGTTATTTTCAGTATGGCTGACACCAGGTAAATTTCCATTAAGTTTAATTCTTAAACTAGTAATAGCAAGATTGTCTTCTAAATATTTTTTGACAAAGCTTTGAGTGATTTGCCCTAAAGTATTTGATTGTGAACCAGAAGTAATACGACTCCCCTATATATATCGTTGTTTAATAAATTTTTGTAGTTTGTCTGGTTGACCAACATAATTACTCCTAACTTGCACATTTTAGAACCGTTATACAGTAAGGCTTTGAGAAATCTCAGAAAAATGTGCTTGTTTCATATTTTGCGGGAGCGTTAATCGCGCCCGTTGGGCGCTCACATCTTGCACCTGGAAATATGAATGTCAAAACCATAACTACGTG
>NZ_JCACKO010000120.1:0-2502 GCF_059505445.1 Brasilonema angustatum
TTGACTCATGCTGAATCTGTTTGGCGGCAGCCAGTGCTTCGGGTAATAATTCTGGTGGCAGTTTGGAGGCGATGGCGGATAGGACCTGGGCGCGATAAAACTCAGACTGAATCTGTTTGGCGGCAGCGAATGCATCGGGTAATAATTCTGGTGGCAGTTTGGAGGCGATGGCGGATAGTGTGGCGTCGCGATATTCCTGATCCTGAATCTGTTTGGCGGCAGCGAATGCATCGGGTAATAATTCTGGTGGCAGTTTGTTGGCTAAGGCGGATAGTGCGTTGTCGCGACTGTACCCATCCTGTATCTGTTTGGCCGCAGCCAGCGCATCGGGTAATAATTCTGGCCGTTTGTTGGCTAAGGCGGTTAGTGCGTGGGCGCGACTGTACCCATCCTGTATCTGTTTGGCCGCAGCCAGTGCATCGGGTAATAATTCTGGTGGCAGTTTGTCCGCTAAGGCGGTTAGTGCCAGGGCGCGAGGAGACTTATATTTTTTTAAGCGAATCGGCATATAAATTGCATAATAAAGTACATTGAACTGTTATTAAAAACAGTTGACAAACAACTATCAGATTTCGGTTACGAGATCTGTTTGGCGGCAGCCAGTGCTTTTTCCAGTGCTAGTTTTTCGAGATCTGGTGGTAAATGATTGGCAAGCGCTGTCAGCGAATCAGCTTTTTGAGATGGATTTGAACTTTGCAGGGCATAAGCTAGTCCTTGATTAGGAGTCCATACCTTTTTATTAACCAGTGCAATCAGTAGATCGTTGGGTAGATTGGCAGCCAAACTGTTTAAGGAAGCTGTTATCAGGGCATAAAAGCACTGTAATCCAATTGATTTAGAGGGGTTCTCCTTATATATCTCCTCAGCTAATCGCCAAGCACGGGCAATATCTATGACAAAATTGGCAGATTGTCCTAGGCGATCGCACGCTTCATGCCACCCATTGTGTCCTGACTCAGTTTCCTCCTGCAACAATTCGTGAATTTCCTCTGTTTTTAAAGCCTTTTCAAAATGCCAAGTAAGACGCTGATGAATATAACCGTCATCTGGTAAAGTATGCCATTGCCCATTTTTGGTTTTTTCTTTATATCGCTCCAAAAACCTGGTATGAGCATCAACCAACTTCAAACCCAATCCAGGCAAATCACCGCGACGTTTTGGTTTTGTGGGAGCAGTTAACAAATTACGTGCTAAGTCATGCAGTAAGTCGTGTAAACGATATGTGCGGGTTTCGTCACCGAGAGTCACACCAGGCAATAGCAGCGCTTTACTTCGTAAATCTTCCAAAATATCAGAAGCCTCGCGCGCATCATCCAGATCCCAAAGTGTTACCACCATTTTGTCAGTAATCGTTGCATCTTCAGGTAACACCCCCAGCCATGTAAAATTCTCGCGATCAGGTTCTTCCAAACGCTGTATGCTCAAGTTGAATGATGCAGTTAAACTGAGCTTTTTTAAAGAAGCTTCATCACTACTTCCTGTAGATCCCGGTCTGTCAAATGTTTTTAACCGAGCAATTTCCCCTTGAATATCTTTTAACAGAGTTGCCCAGGATACATTGCTGACAACCTGAGCCACAGCCAGTTCCAACGCCAGAGGTAGATAGCCAACCGCTTTTGCTAAATCGGCTGCAGGCTGACGTTCTACATCTTTTAGGTCACGCTCTAGCTTCTTTGTCAGCAGTTCCATAGCCTGCTCTGGCTCCATCACATCCAAACTATAGGTGCTGGCTCCTAATGCATCCGCGATCGCACCTTCACGAGTTGTAACTAGTACTTGACAACGAGAGCCTCCAACGCTAAATGCTTGAGCGTGTTTTGTTTCCCAAGCATCATCTACTACTAACAATATTGCTTTATCATGTAGCAAAGTACGTAGATGAGTGGTAGCAGCTTCTACACTGGTTGGTTTAAAGTCATAGTCACCCAAAGCCTGCACCCAACCGCTTAGTAGGGAGAGGACATCCGGTTGCTGACCTAAAGTTGCCCAAAGAATACCGTCACTATAGTGTGTTTGCACATCAAGATCATGTGCCAAAGCAGTTGCTAGGGTCGATTTACCTACAGAACCTAAGCCATGAATAGCACTAACTACCAAACTACGAGTATCTGGTAATTCTGCAAGTAGGCGATTCTTCAGGTCTTTGGTGTACTCTGGTCTATCTACGTAATAAGTTGGCAGTGGAGGTGCTTGAAAATGTTTACCAATCGCGTGACGATAATTGATAGTTAGGCTGCCCTCTACTCTGCCAACTACGATATTATTGTCACCTTTGGCGTTTTGGACAACATTCTCATTACCTGAAATTTTTTGTGATAGTTCAGAAGATACTTCTAGTTTGACAGTGGCTTCTTCTATAGCAGGGGTAGGCTCTAAGGTTTGAAAACTGTGGGAATGGCTTGATGGTGTACGACAATTTGAACAAAACTTGTAATTAGCTGGATTACTCAATACCTTCGCCAAAAAAAGAGGATAAATATCTCAATCCCAAAACCTCGACTA
>NZ_JCACKO010000121.1:0-7851 GCF_059505445.1 Brasilonema angustatum
CTCCAAATGATTATTATTCTTGCTTTGGGTGATTTTATTGCTTGGAAGTCCCTTAATTGAAAGTGGCATCATGGGTGAGTATCGTCACATCTTGGGTTGGGGATATGGCAGAAAAAACAATAGTGAATTGGATACTGCTCATAAACTGCGCCAACTGCCGCGCCCCTATCAAAGTTAATTTGAGTATTTAATTGAGGTCGCTACTGCACTTAATCAGTCAAAAGCGAAGTCGAAAACCAGCAAAGAACACCAAGGCGCTATTCTGGAGGTGTTGGAGTATGATGTAGAACAAAGACAGTACAAGCAATAGCAGTGTAAATAACAGGTCTTAAGAGTTGTGATAGCAGCGGGTTTTGGATCATGTAACGGAGGGCTAATGAGCAAATCGAAGCAATTAAAACTGGGTGCGTTCATGCGTCCGGTAAGCATACATACAGGCGCTTGGCGTTATCCTGGGGCTTTGCCTGATGCCAATTTCAACTTCCCGGCGCTGAAACAATTCATCCAGAAACTAGAGCACGGCAAGTTCGACGCATTCTTCATGGCCGATCACTTGGCGGTGCTTAATATGCCGATCAACGCACTCAAGCGCAGTCACACCGTCACCTCCTTCGAGCCTTTCACTCTACTTTCTGCCCTTGCCAGCGTCACCGAACACATCGGGCTGGTAGCTACTGCTTCCACCACTTATGACGAGCCTTACCACATCGCTCGCCGCTTTGCGTCTGTTGACCATATCAGCGGCGGTCGCGCCGGCTGGAACATCGTCACCACATCAAATCCAGATGCAGCGCTCAACTTCGGCTTGGAAGAGGAGGTAGAGCATGACGAACGCTACGCACGGGCTAGGGAATTCTATAATGTCGTAACAGGACTTTGGGATTCCTTCGCTGACGATGCGTTCATCCGGGATGTGGAATCAGGGATTTATTTCGATCCCAAAAAAATTCACGTTCTGGGTCATCAGGGAAAATATCTCTCGGTGCGCGGACCCTTGAACATCGCCAGACCTGTCCAGGGTTGGCCGGTAATTGTCCAGGCGGGCGCATCCGATGCCGGACGACAATTAGCCGCCGAAACAGCCGAGGTCGTGTTTGCACCTGCTGGTAATCTGGAGGCAGGTAAAGCTTTATTTGCTGACATTAAGGGACGGGCGCGGGCGATTGGACGTGACCCAGAAAGCATCAAAATTCTTCCAGGTGCTTTGGTGATTGTGGGTGAAACTGTGGAAGCGGCGATCGCCAAGCGTACACATTTGGACAGCCTAGTACACTATGACAGTGGAATTGCCAGCTTGAATAGTGCCCTTGGCTACGATGTTTCGGGTTTCGATCCGGACGGTCTGTTGCCAGAAATCCCACAGACTAACGCCAGCAAGAGTGGGCGAGAACGAATAATAGCACTGGCGCAACGCGAGAACCTGACTATTCGACAGCTGGCTCAACGCGTCGGTAGTTACGGCGGACTGGCGTTTGTCGGTACACCCCAAACGATCGCCGAGGAAATGGAGCAATGGCTGACTGAGGAAGGATCTGATGGCTTCAACATCATGTTCCCTTTTCTGCCTGAAGGTTTGAATGATTTTGTAGACAAGGTTGTGCCAGAACTCCAACGGCGTGGAATCTTCCGCAAAGAATATCAGGGTAAGACGCTGCGGGAAAATCTTGGGCTTGCCCGCCCTGCCAACCGCTTTTTCCAGACCAGAACCGCGTCTGTAAGCTAGATGTGGGTGAGCGCATTTACCTGGAGACGGAAGTATCGTCCTTATGTTAAGTGATCGTTACAGATAACCAGCACACGAAGACATGAACCACTGGAAAAATTAACTTTTGGACGGGTTGCACAAACGATGGCTGGAATTTTAACGCGGATTCGCACACCAGCAACCACCAAAACTACGCCGAAAATCTCCAAGTTGGAAACCTGGACAAACATGTCAACGTAGAATTAGCTACCCAATTGTTAAAAATTCGTTCGAGGGCGCGAATTCCTTGTGAACCAAAAACCTCGTAGTAAGCTGACTGCAACTTGACGGCTGGTACAAGGTCATAAACTGCATTCAACACTTGCAAATTATAAAGATATAATGCCTCTGCCTGTGCCTCAATAGAGCTGTCAGTAGATATTTCCAACTTTTGGAGAAAAGCTGAGGGCATATACTTTAATGCGGGATCGAGTCCGATAATACAGGGAGTGCCTTTTTGTTGAATCAGTTCAATTAAACGATCTGCAAACATCAAAGTATTGCCCATCAATTTACTCATGTTCTAACCATGCCCTAAGATCGGATGTGGTTTGTAAGGTTCCTCAAGCAACTTCTGCTCGTCTTCAGAAAGTACCAAATCCACAGCCTCTACTGAATCTTTGAGATGTTCTATTTTACTCGCACCAATAATAGGAGCCGTTACACCTGGTTGATGCAACAGCCAAGCTAGAGCAATCTGTGTTGGGGTAACTTGACGTTGTTTAGCTAAGTCTACGACGCGATCGACTATTTGAAAATCTGATTCCTCATAGTAGAGATTGTGGGCAAATTCATCGGTTTTCGCACGAATGGTTTCACCATAATTTTGTTTTTGGCGATTTCCAGCTAAAAAGCCTCGTGCAAGCGGACTCCAGGGAATTATCCCAATCCCCTCAGCGCGAGATAATGGTATGACCTCTCGTTCTTCTTCGCGATAAACTAGGTTGTAGTGATTTTGCATGGAAACAAAGCGCGTCCAGCCGTGTTTGTCTGCCGTGTAAAGAGCTTTGGCGAACTGCCATGCGTACATACTTGATGCACCAATGTAACGAACCTTACCCGATTTAACGACATCATGCAATGCCTCCAGGGTTTCCTCAATCGGTGTTTCGTTGTCCCAACGATGAATTTGGTACAAATCCACATAATCTGTGTGTAGGCGTCGTAATGAGGCATCAATGCTATCAAAAATATGTTTGCGAGATAGTCCTCTGTCGTTGGGGCCATCACCCACTTGATTGTAAACTTTGGTAGCAATGATGACTTGATCTCTTTTGGCAAAGTCTTTGAGTGCCCTTCCGAGAATCTCTTCGCTAACACCTAAAGAGTAAACATCGGCGGTATCAAAGAAATTAATCCCCAACTCCAAAGCCAGTTTGATAAATGGGCGACTTTTTTCTTCCTCTAGTACCCATTCTCGCCATTTGCGGGAGCCATAAGTCATTGTACCTAAAGACAGACGCGATACTTTCAGTCCGGTTTTGCCAAGATTAACGTATTTCATAAAGCTAAATTGAGGATGTGTGTACTGTGCAAAACTACCAATTTGTCAAGGCTTAGCAGACTAAGATACAAATTTTTAAGCGTAATTAGGCTGCCTCAGTTTCATGATATAAAACTAAGTATACTAAATTTATGTGTACCTAAACTTCAGCAAATCGAATACTTGATCATAACTTGTGGACTTGTGGTGTGCAAGTCGAATACAGCGTCAATCATTTTGCAGGTATTTTCCTCAGGGAAGATATTAATGCAACTAAGTAATAAAGAAAATACTGAACCAGATAAACTTCTGTTTAGTTTTTTTCATATTCCCCCGGCTCTAAAATCTCTAATTTTTGTTGTTTCGTCATCTATCTAAAAGTTGGATAAAGTAATTATGTGGTTGGATGCAATTGATCATATTCAAGTCACATCTTCCCCGGAAGCAGAAGATGCAATGCTATTTTTCTACAGCAAAGTTTTGGAAATCACTAAAATTTCTAAGCCTGAGACAATCAAAGCGAATGGAGGTGCTTGGTATGTTCTGGGAAATATTCAGATTCATGTTAGTACGGAAAAAAAACCAGACAATGCAGCATCTAGACGACACATTTGTTACTTAGTCAGTGATTTCCAGGCTTTCCAGGAACACTTACAAGCGCATGGTGTGGAAATTATTCCCGATCAACAACCAATACCAGGACATGCGCGATTTTTTCTGCGCGATCCCGCTGGAAATCGGATAGAAATAGCAGAAAAACACAGCACTTTATCATAACAATTCACAAGCAGATAAAATGATTTTTGACCAAGTAGAATTTGATCTACGTTGCGAATGGGGTGCAAACGGTGTTTCTGAACTCGCACCTATTAGCGATGTCATTGTTATAGTTGATGTTCTATCTTTCTCAACTTCAACAGAAATTACCACAAACAATGGTGCAATCATTTATCCCTACCAATGGAGAGATCAGTCTGCCCTTGACTATGCACAGTCTGTACAAGCAGAATTATCAAAAGGTCGTTTATCCAAAGACGGTTATTCGCTTTCTCCTGCATCTCTAACGAAAATTTCTGCGGGAACTAAGCTGGTTGTAGCATCTCCCAATGGTTCTTCTCTGACGTTGCTGACTGGAAAGACTCCCACCATCGCTGGTTGCTTGCGAAACAGTGAAGCTGTGGCAAAATTTGCTCAAAAATATGGATCTCAAATTGCAGTGATTCCCGCAGGTGAAAAATGGGAAGATGGTACCCTACGTCCAGCATTTGAAGATTTAATTGGCGCAGGGGCAATTCTTAGTTATTTAAATGGCAGTCTTTCACCAGAAGCAGAAACTGCTGTAGTAGCATTTCATGCATTTAAGCATGATTTTTTAACGTATATGAAACAATGCACTTCTGGAAAAGAGTTGATTGCCAAAGGTTTTGAGTTAGATGTGGAATTAGCAGCGGCTTTTAATGTTAGCGATTGCGTACCTTTGTTTACTGAAAACGCTTACATCCGTCAAAAATAAGAACCCCGACTTCTGGTGAGAAGTTGGGGTTCTTGGTTTTTAAATTTAGTCGCTCTAGTTTTTTTGTAGAGGTAAAGGAACTTCAGCATTCAGCCATTCTAAGAAGCCTTTATTTATTTCTGTGGGTGAGATTTCTGCAATAAAGTTGGTGTAATTAATATGCTGGAGAATCACTTCTTCAATTTGCTCCCGATAACCTGATTGAGTTTTTACAATCAAAACGACTTCTGGTTCTTCTGTAATTTCTCCTTTCCATATATAAGCGCAGGTAATGGGAAACCAATTAACACAAACAGCTAGTTTTTGTTCTAACAAAGCACGACCGATATGACGTGCTTCATCTGAATTATTCAAGGTGATGTAGTAAAGTTTCATGTCAATCAACAAAGTAGGTCTAAGATTTTATAACAGTTCACTCTTTTCTACTCGCTAGAAATCGATTTTGTCGCAAGTTTACTGACTAATACCATATCATAATTCATCTTTTCTGATGTTGCATACCTTACTTCTGTTTATTACCGCGTTCATTGCAGGTGGACTCAATGCTGTGGCAGGGGGTGGAAGTTTTATTACATTTCCAGCCCTAATCTTTACAGGTGTGCCTCCAATCGCTGCCAATGCAACAAATAATACTGCTTTATGGGTAGCGGCTTTGGCGAGTGCAGGAGCATATCGTCAGAATTTAACCATACCGCGACAGCAATTTTTCTTACTATGTGGCATCAGTTTAGTAGGTGGAATGCTTGGTTCTGTTGCTTTGTTATATACCTCTGCAGATGTTTTTCAAAAGCTAATTCCGTATCTATTGCTGGTAGCAACGCTTGTGTTTACCTTCGGTGAACCGCTCAAAGCATGGTTTGGGCGTCAGAGTCAAAAGTCATCAGAATCCCCACCGTTGTTAAACCTCATGCTAGCCCAATTAGCGATCGCTATCTATGGTGGTTTCTTTGGCGCAGGTTTAGGTATTTTAATGCTAGCAACCCTGACGTTTTTGGGGATCAAAAATATTCACACCATGAACGCGTTTAAGACGTTTTTAGGGAGTTGCATTAATGGAATTGCCATAATTCCCTTTATTTTTGCAGGTGTCATTGCTTGGCATCAAGCTATTTTGATGGCAGTGGGTGGTTCTCTTGGTGGTTACTTATGCGCTAACTATGCTCGTAGGCTTGAACCCCGTTTAATTCGTAGAGTTGTGATGGTTGTTGCTTTTAGTATGACTATTTACTTTTTTATTCATGGTTAGGCTTAAGGTGATTTCTAGGAAAGAATTTACCGATGGAGGTAAAATGTACTCTTGATGCGAAGGAAACACGAGAAAGCATTTTGGATACCTTAGCTCCAGCAGGCGCACTCAAAGGATTAACATCATCGTATATCGAAGACTTGCGATTGGCAGCATCGAAAATGAATGGAGTAGAACGTCGGGCATTTATCAACAGAAACTATTCAATCTATGGCTAAACTTTTTGAATCCATCACTGAAGAACTGCAAGAATTTATTGAAGCTCAACACCTTTTCTTTGTAGGTTCTGCACCCTTAAGCTCTACTGGTCATGTTAACCTTTCTCCTAAAGGTCTAGGAGGTTTTCGCGTTCTTTGTCCCCATCGTGTAGGTTACTTGGACGTTACAGGTAGTGGTAACGAAACCTCAGCCCATCTGCAAGAAAATGGGCGAATTACTTTTATGTTTTGCGCTTTTGCTGAACCCCCGAGTATTCTCCGTCTCTACGGTAAAGGATACACAGTTATTCCCAGTTCGCCAGAATGGAAAACTCTGTATCCCTTGTTTTCAGAGATTCCCGGAGCGCGTCAAATTATTGTAGCGGATATCTCAAGAGTGCAGACCTCCTGTGGTTTTGGCGTACCACTTTATGAATATAAAGGACAGAGGGAGACTTTAGTCAAATGGGCAAATAAAAAAGGTGAAGCCGGACTTAAAGAATATCATCAGCAAAAAAATCTGGTCAGCATTGATGGTTTAGCAACTCCATTGAGTAAGTCATGAGACTTAGGAAAAGTTTTGGCTCTCTTATTGGCTGATTTTGGCGCAAAGGTAGTTGTATGCGATCGCATAATTAGCCTATACCCGACTAACCGCAGCATCGGCATTGAAAGAACTAAAAGAGCAGGGATTTAGCCAGGAGCAATTGCCAGGAGCCAGTACAATGGCACAAGTATTGAACCGAATGGGCTATCGTCTTCGCAAAGTTGTAAAAGCCAAACCTCAAAAAAAATTGCACAAACAGACGACATCTTCAACAACATCAAAGAATTTGATCAGCAAGCAACAAGCACACTTGTCAAACGACTAAGCATGGACTGTAAAGCTACCGTTAATATTGGGGATTATTCTCGTGGGGAAAAAACCAGAGGAAACAATGGGATATTTTGATTCGACCACTTTAGCTGGTAATTTCTTTTTCAAAAATCGCCGAAACGATCGCAAATAGCTTATATTCCGAAACGAGGATCTATGACTCAAGAGCAATGGACTGCGGTTGACCGCTACATCACTCATTTGTTTGTGCTGCCCGATCCAGCGCTGGATGCAACCGTCCAGTCTAGCGCCGCAGCCGGTCTGCCGCCGCATAACGTTTCCCCTAACCAAGGCAAGTTGCTGCTGTTGTTGGCGCAAATTCAAAGGGCGCACACCATCCTGGAGATTGGCACACTGGGCGGCTACAGCACGATCTGGCTGGCGCGATCGCTGCCCGCCGACGGTTGCCTGATCACGCTGGAGGCTGACCCAAAACACGCCGAAGTCGCCCGCGCCAACATCGCGCACGCTGGTCTGTCCGATGTCGTTGAGTTGCGCCTCGGGCGAGCGCTGGATACGCTGCCGTAGCTCGTCGCGGAGGACTCATTTGACCTGATCTTCATCGACGCCCACACGAAGCAATCCGGATTACTTCGTGTGGGCGCTCAAGCTTTCTCGTCGCGGTACCCTGATCGTCGCCGATAATGTCGTGCGTAACGGAGCGGTGGTGGATGCCAAGATCTGCGATTCCAGCGTCCAGGGTGTGCGCCGCTTCAACGAGCTGCTCGCCTCGGGAACTTCCAAAGAATAAATTAATCAATAAAAACAAAGAAGCCAGGTTTTTACAATAA
>NZ_JCACKO010000122.1:0-2454 GCF_059505445.1 Brasilonema angustatum
TTATTTTTCCAATCCAGCGGGGATTGCAAACATACTCACCAGAGTGACTGGGGGTAATGTCTCGAATATTCAAGGTGTTTTGGGTGTGTTGGGCAAAGCGAACTTGTTTTTGATCAACCCGAATGGAATTATCTTTGGACCAAATGCCCGGTTGGATGTGGGTGGTTCATTTTTGGGAAGTACGGCAAATAGTTTGCTGTTTAAGAATGGGTTTGAGTTTAGTGCGACGAATCCCCAAGCACCGCCATTGTTAACTATAAATGTTCCGATTGGGTTGGGGTTTCGGAATAATCCTCAAAATATCACTAGTCAATCTACTAATCTTGCTGTTGGACAAGGGAACTCGTTAACACTCGTAGGTGGTAACGTCAGCTTAAATGGTGGTTCTTTGCAGGCTCCTAATGGTCGTATCGAGTTGGCAGGAGTTGCAGGAACAGGAACGGTTGGACTATTGGGTAGTGCTAATAATCTGAACTTAAATTTTTCTGATAATCTACAGAGAGCGGATGTATCTCTGGGCAATACAGCCAAGGTGGATGTTACTGATAGAAGTGCGGGCAATGTGATAGTTACCGCCCGTAATTTAAATCTTTCTGGACAAAGTAGCATTTCTGCGGGCATCGGGCAAGGGTTAACGGCAGACACTCAACAGCCAGGTGATGTGAACCTCAATCTCACAGGAGCACTCAAAGTCAATCAGGATAGCCGGATTAACAATGTTGTTAATATAGGGGCAACAGGTAACGCTGGTAACATTAAAGTCAAAGCAACAACAGTGGACTTTAATGGCGGAATACTTCGCACCCGCACCTTGGGGAATGGCGATGCAGGTAACATCGATATTCAAGCTGTTGGCGATATTTCCATAAATAATCCCACTTATCAAACTCCGGGTAATAATCGAGAACTTGATGCAAAGCCTGCATTAGATGCTAGTAACTATAGTAACGACCGTACGGTTGGAAGTGGGCGCAGCGGCAACATATCACTGCAAGCCAATGGTTCTATCTCTTTAATTGGGCAGGATGAGCAGCTAAGTAATAGGGTGATTTCCACCAACAGTGCCTTTGGCGGAAAAGAAGGTGGCAGCAACATATCACTGCAAGCCAATCGAGGGATTTCTTTCTCAAATGCTTTTATTTCGAGCAGTGGCTTCAGTGGAGATGCGGGAAACATATCACTGCAAGGTAATGAGTTTGTATCATTAACAAACAATAGCTCCATTGTTACCCAAGCCTATCTTGAAGGAAAAAATTCCGGCAACATCACAATACAATCCTCCGGTCCTGTCTTATTGGAACATACTTTGGTCAACACTGCTGTTGGATTGCCCCCGCCTACAACAACATACTCAGTACTAGGCAATGCAGGTGATATAAATATTCGCGGACAGTCTGTTTTTATTACAGATGGGACAGAAGTCTCATCTAGATCGCTCAACAGTGGTAACTCTGGTAAGATTGTGATTAACGCCACTGATCGAGTAGAAATTTCCGGCACTCAGCCACTCATACCCAAGAATCGTGATCGCTCGCAAAGCTTTACAAATACTACGGTGACGACGACTAGTGAACGAAATGCCGGAGGTAATGCTGGTGATATCACTATTAATAGTCGTAACTTACGTATATCAGATAAGGGTGCTGTCACAGCAACAACAGAAGGCAAGTTTAAAGGCGGCAATATAAATATTAATGCCAGTGCTGTTGACTTGACTAACGACGGACAAATTAATGTTAGCAGTTCAGGAACAGGAAGTGCAGGCTTGCTAACAGTTAGGGCTAACTCCATCAAACTGGACAACCGAGCATCTATTAACTCCAACACCACAGCTAAAGCCAACACCACAGCAGAACAGGGCAACATTATCTTGAATTCTGACGACGTTATCTTGCGCCGCAACAGCAATATCACGACAAATGCCACAGGCACAGCTGATGGAGGTAATATTACCATCAACACTGACAACTTAGTTGCCTTTGAAAATAGCAAGATTACAGCCAATGCCCAACAAGGCTATGGTGGGAAGGTAAGCATTACAACTAAAGGTAATAGATTTCTTTCTCCAAACAGCGTGATTAGTGCGACTTCCGAACGCGGCCCACAGTATAGTGGTACTGTGCAATTTAACACACCTGAGATTGATCCTAGTCAAGGGTTATTTGAATTAACAGAAACTGTCATCGACCCAGCACAGCAGGTTGCTCAAAATCCCTGTATCAAAGGTTTTGGTAGTACTTTCACCATCACCGGACGCGGCGGACTGCCATCTGATCCAAATAAAATTCTCAGTAGTGATAATGTGCGCGTTGATTTACTTGAACCTGTTGCCAGTACGGTAAATTCAACAAGTGCAACAAAAAAGCAGCCATCTCAAAAGCCACCTGTCAAACAGATAATACCAGCACAGGGTTGGATATATAACGAAAAAGGTGAGGTGGTGCTGGTCGCTTA
>NZ_JCACKO010000123.1:0-2397 GCF_059505445.1 Brasilonema angustatum
CAGCACTCTTACTTGAGCATCTTTTAGTATAAAGCTCAAACGCTCAGTCGGATACTCAGGGTCAAGCGGCACATAAGCCCCACCTGCCTTGAGTATCCCTAACAGTCCCACGACCATTTCCAGTGAGCGTTCCACACACAATCCGACCAGCACCTCAGAACCAATACCCAAAGAGCGTAAGTAATGCGCCAACTGGTTAGCACGACAGTTCAATTGGTGGTAAGTCAGTTGTTGATTCTCAAACACCACAGCCACAGCATCTGGTGTACGTTCTACCTGCTGCTCAAACAAGGAATGAATACATCTATCCTGGGGATAATCCGCCCCAGTTTTGTTCCACTCAATCAATAACTGCCGTTCCTCAACTTTTGTTAGGATTGGTAATTGTGAAATTCGCTCAGTAGAATTAGCAACAATTGCCTCAAGTAAAGTCACAAAATGACCAGTCATCCGCTCGATTGTACTCGGGTCAAACAAGTCAGTACTGTACTCCCACACACCCACCAGTCCAGTATTCGTGTTCTCCATTGCTAAGGTCAGATCAAACTTTGCAGTTGTGCCTTCTAATGGCAATGAACTGACAGTTAACCCAATCAGTTCTACTTGAGACATAGACGCATTCTGGAGAGCAAACATCACCTGGAACAGTGGTGTATGGCTGAGGTCTCGTTCTGGTTGCAATGCCTCCACTAGCATTTCAAATGGCAAATTCTGATGAGAGTATGCCTCCATTGCCATTTCTCGAACGCGAACGAGTAATTCCTCAAAGCTGGGATCGCCTGATAAATCTGTTCGCATCACTAAAGTATTGACAAAAAAGCCAATTAACCCTTCTATTTCTGTGCGATCGCGGTTAGCAATTGGCGAACCCACTAAAATGTCTTCTGTACCCGTGTAGCGATATAGTAGGGTATCAAATGCTGCCAATAGGGTCATGAAGAGAGTACAACCTTGCTGCTGACTCAGTTGTGCCAACCTTTGAGTCAGGTCCAAAGAGAGTGCAAAATTTTGATATGCCCCAGCGAAAGTCTGCACAGCAGGTCTGGGTCGGTCTGTGGGTAGCACTAAGAGGGTTGATGCCGAAGCTAGTTGTTTTTGCCAGTAACTCAGTTGGCTTTGTAGTACATCCCCGACTAACCAGTTTCTTTGCCAGATTGTAAAATCTGCATACTGAATCGGTAGTGGCGCTAACGGGGAAGGCTGACGTCTTGAATAAGCATTGTACAATGCTGCTAGTTCTTGGACAAACACACCCATTGACCAGCCATCAGAGACAACATGATGCATACACACGAGCAAAATATGTTCTGTCTCGGACAGCACTAGTAAGGTCGCTCTAACTAATGCTTGTGTTGCCAACTCAAAAGGTTGAATCGCTTGTTGTTGCGCTAATTGTTGTCTTGCTATTTCTTGTTCGGTTGTAGATAAATGCTTCAAATCAACAACACAGACTGTCCAAGTGGTTTCTGTTTGAATGATTTGAGAAGGTTTTCCATCAACTGTGATGAAGTTGGTACGTAACGCCTCGTGGCGAGCAATTATTTCAATTAAGCTTTGTTCTAAGGATGCAATATGAAGAGTTCCTGTTAGACGCAAAGCTATAGGTATGTTATATAATGCAGTGTTCGACTCGAACTGGTCTAAAAACCACAGACGCTGTTGAGCAAATGACAGTGGTAATTCTGCATCACTTGCCCGCCTTAAGATGGGTGGGGAAATTAGTTCTAAGTTTTGTTGCTGTAACTGCCCAATCAAATCTGCTAATTCGGCTACTGTTGAGGCGGCAAATAACTCACGCAGTGGTAGTTCCACTTTCAAGATGTTGCGGATGCGTGAAACTAGTTGTGTTGCTAATAGGGAATGTCCACCCAGTTCAAAGAAGTTATTATGAATGCCAACTTGTTCTAGTTTGAGCACTTGCGCCCAAATTTGTGCCAGTATTTCTTCAATTGGAGTGCGCGGGGCAACAAATTTTTCTTGCAGTGTGCTATCTAACTCCGGTGTTGGCAGTGCGCGACGGTCTACTTTGCCGTTGGGGGTGAGGGGTAGGGACTGCAACATCACAAAAGTGTTTGGCACCATGTACTCTGGTAGCTTGCCTTTGAGGAATTGCCGCAGTTCGCTGATTTTCAGCGTCACCTGTGGGTGCGGTACCACGTAGGCTACTAGTCGTTTATCCCCTGAGTTATCTTCGCGGGCGATCGCACAAGATGCCTGCACATCACCTAGTTGGCTTAGGACTGTTTCGATTTCTCCCAATTCGATGCGGAAGCCACGAATTTTGACTTGATTGTCGATGCGTCCCAGGTATTCTATGTTGCCATCACTTAAATAGCGTGCTAAGTCCCCTGTTTTATAGAGGCGGGAATCGGGATCCGTGCTAAACGGGTTGGCGAT
>NZ_JCACKO010000124.1:0-7505 GCF_059505445.1 Brasilonema angustatum
ACGTCCGGTTCTAACAGAGAGGGACGGGGAATAATATCCCCTCTCGACTCTACCAGATTATGACCGCTGGTTGGTATGGTTACGTCCTACCGTAAAAAGAAGCCACGTTGTAATGTACGGAAAACAATTTATCTGCCTTTGGAAGAAGGGCGGCTGCGCGGGTTCCCACAAGGGATAAAGGTTCAAAAACCAGAGATGCTGTGTAAGACCATCACCGACTTGAGTGTCGGACATTCAGCAATGAGTGTACCCAACGTGGTAACGGCAAACGAGACGCGAAACCCCCACTAAAACGGTACTCCGTTTTAGTGGTGGGTACTTCACGAAAACAAAGCCATAGAGGCTAGTAAGTGAAATGATTCCGAAACTAACTAGCAGGGTAATTTGGGCAAATCTACTAGATAATATTGTATCAAAGGGTATTCGATTTATCTATCGTCCAAAAGCTGTTTTACTTTTGCTGAGCGGTTTAGCAGGGGGAGTTTTATTCAGTAGTTGCAGTTCACAGCCAAGTCACATTATTATCTCCAGTGGTGATGTTGGTAGTTATTACTACAGCTTAAGCGAACAAATTAATAACTCTACCAACGCGACGGTGAAAATCTCTGTTGATAATCTTCAATCGCAAGGCTCTCAGCAAAACTTAAAACGCTTGCTTGATCACCAAGTCGATTTTGCGATCGCACAATTAGATGTTGCCAATAAAGCAATGCGTGAAGGACAGGTTAAAGCGGTTGCAATTTTGGCAAACGAATATGTCCACATTATTATCCGTAAAGATTCTGGATTAAAAATGTTCAGTGATCTTCAAGGAAAGCGAGTTGCAGTTGGTAATCCCGGTAGCGGGATGAGCTTTACTGCTAGGCGATTACTTGAAGCAGATAACCTAAGTGTTAAACAAGATAACTCTGATTTTGATCAAGCATTTAAGAAACTGAAATCTCGGCAGGTGGATGCAGTTGTCTATATAGGAAGTCTAGGTGCTAGTAAAAATCTACGGCAACAATTTGTAAACAATCCTGAGTTAAAGCTACTTCCTCTTGAACCTGCATTAATCAACAGCTTGACAGTTTTTGATCCTGGTTCTTATCAAGGCGCAGAGCTACCTATCGGAACTTATACATCGCGTCCAGCCATTCCAGACCAGAAATTACCGACTCTCTCAACTGCTACCGTTTTGGTGACTCGCCCCAAGATGAATCGGCGGACGGTTGCATTGGTTACCTGGTCTATTCTTTCCACTGCCCGTAACTATTCCCAGTTCTACCCCGCACTCCAAAATGAACAGCCAGAAAATTTACTGAGAAAAGGGATATTTGATATACATCCAGCAGCAGAGGAGGTCTTTGAACGCGGCGATCCTCGTATGGCACTGATGCATTATTGGCAACATAACACTGACTTGCAGTCTGGAGTTTTTATTTTGGCTTCGACGAGCATCTTAGGAATAGTGTTGCGACAATGGCGCAGACGGCGATCGCAAAAAATGATCACCACAACTGCTACCCGAATCAATGAACTCAAATTACTATTGCCAGACCACCCCCAACAAGCATTAAATGGTATTGAAGACCTCAGCCAAGAGCATCGGTTGATGTTCGTTGAGGGCACAGTGACAACCGAAATTTACGATCAACTGCGGCAAAAAACACAAACTTTTACAGACCAGTGTCGTAGACTTCTGGAACTACAGCGCAAAAAGTTTGTTATGGAAACTCTGCTATTGCTAGATGAATGGCAAGCAACGTTGCAGACAAATCCAGAGGAGGCATTAAAAAAGCTGAGTCGTATTAAGCAGCAGTATCGAGATATGCTGCTATCAGATCAGCTTGACATTGAAGCATACGTGGAACTTATGCAGCTAACTCTTATTTCATTAATAACCTTGGTTCCTAAACAGTATCAAAATGGAATAAACTTTGTAAAACATGACTAAACATAGTAAACAGTGAAAAGTATTAGCGACAGTAAACACGGATAAATGATAATGTTGTCAAATTCAACTTCCTATACCAATTTGAAAAAAGAATGCGACAGATAGAATGCTAAAAGCAATTACCAGTAAGTCTTTTACAATCACGCCAGTTCGCTCAAGTCGGGAGACCCCTTCGGGTTCGCCAGATGCCTGCGGAGGGAAACCCTCCCGCAGCACTGGTCTCACCGCCCACGCGACTGGCTCCAAAATCTAAAATCCAAAATCTAAAATCTAAAATCCAAAATCCAAAATCCAAAATCCAAAATTGTATTATTGCATTCTATCGATTGTGCGATATTGAATCGCTTCAGCAATGTGATGTGCTTTTAACTCGTGATCAAGAGCTAAATCTGCAATCGTTCGCGCTACTTTAAGAATGCGATCGCTCGCCCTTGCTGACAAACCTAATTTTCTAATTGCCGCTTCTAATATGTTGCGACTACTATCATCTAGTTTGCACCATGTCTGAAGGTGACGGCTCTGCATTTGAGCATTGCAAGAAAGATTTTGTTCATTTTTAAATCTATGGGATGCGTAGTCGCGTGCTTGTTGCACCCGTTCCCTGACTGTTGCTGATGATTCCCCTGTCGGTTGTTGAGTAATCTCTTCTGCTTTGAGACGATTAACTGCAACTTGCAAATCAATTCTATCCATCAAAGGTCCAGAAAGTTTTGCCCAGTATTGTTCTCTTTGCCTTGGGGAACACGTGCATTGCTGAATCGTATCTCCGTAGTAACCGCAAGGACAAGGATTAGTACTCGCAACCAAAGTAAACTGAGCTGGAAACATAACGGATTGTTTGGTTCTCGAAATCGTGACGTAGCCATCTTCCAAAGGTTGACGCAGAAATTCTAAAACATCTCTTTTAAATTCTGTCAACTCATCTAGGAATAAAATACCTCTGTGTGATAATGAAATTTCACCAGGGCGAGGAAAGCTACCGCCACCGACGAGAGAAGGACCAGAAGCCGAGTGATGGGGACTGCGAAAAGGGCGATCGCGCACCAATGATCCTCTATTTTTCAATAAACCAGCGACCGAGTGGATACGAGTCACTTCCAGCGCTTCTGAAAAAGACAATCCGGGCAAAATACCTGGTAAACGTCGTGCCAGCATGGTTTTGCCACTACCAGGCGGTCCCACAAAAATTAAATTATGTCCGCCAACCGCCGCAATTTCTAAAGCACGACGAGCATGAGCCTGTCCTTTGACATCGTTCAAATCTGCTGTTTGCATCAGATTTGCCTGTATCGTCTCTACAGTGTGATCCAACTGCACAGGTTTGTAACGCCCTGGATTATTCAAAAAATCAGTGACCTCAGATAAATTTTTGAAGCCATAAACTGCCAGTCCTTCCACCACAGCAGCTTCTTGTGCATTATCAGCAGGGACAACTAAACCTGTAATTCCCATTTTTTGGGCAGTCGCAGCGATAGGTAGGACACCTGCAACTGAGCGTAAACTGCCATCCAGAGACACCTCGCCTAGAAAAAGATGGTCTCCTAACAAATAAGCGCTAACTTGTTCAGAAGCTGCCAAAATTCCCACACTGATAGGCAAATCAAAACATGGACCTTCCTTGCGTAAATCAGCAGGTGTCAAATTTATGACAATTTTTCGCATAGGAAAGGCAAAACCAGCATTCTTGAGAGTTGCTTTGACTCTTTCGCGAGACTCTTGCACCGCTGTGTCTGGAAGTCCTAAAACGACAATTCCCGGCAAACCTCCTGAAACGTCCACTTCAACGCCCACTTTTACAGCGTCGATCCCGACAATTGATCCACTCCAAACTCTGGCAAGCATGTGCTGAATATTTGATCAAGAATACTAAACCTATAGAATCTCTAGCAGATCAACAGGTAAATCGGCATGAGTGAAACCACAGAGACAATTTTTAGCAAAATCATTCACAGATGATGCTGTTATCATGTTATTTTTCTGAAAAAAATAATAAAAATTTGTGGATTGACCTTGCTCGCTATGGATGCAAAATTGAAGCATCCAAAAGCGAAATCTGATAACTTCGTTGAAAATTAGCTGAGCGATCGCCTATTCAACAATTATCACTTATCAGTAAGCCAGCGCTATGCAGGAGGGAAACCCTCCTGTGTCCTATGCCTATGACATGCCTGCACCGTATGCGCTCTTGCATTGCAAGAGCGTGTCCCAAAGAAAAGAGACTTACAAAGTAGCGTCTCTAGAGGAAATACGGACACGCTGCTTTGAACAGTACCAGTCTGACTGTTCACTGATTTTATTTGCGGTTTCATCTTTTGACAAGTCAAACGGTTGAAATTGATGTCTATAAAGCGATGAAGTTTCTTTTCGCTTCACAATACACAGGTAAGTGAAAATCAGGAAGTTAAGGATGAACTTAAAGGGATAGTAAAGTTTTTTTAAGCGAATCTGGACTCTCAGTATTATAAAATACAAAAAAACTTTTTATAATACTGAATTTATTGCTTGTTCTTATTGGACTGAAATTGTAGAAAGTCATGTTTTTCAAAAAAGTTTTTATATGTAGCGATTCAGATGAGTGTTGTCTTCTGCAATACATAGTTTGAGCACTTATCTAGCCTTTTAATATTATTTTGTAAAAAAATATTGAGCGCTGCTTGTCTTATTCCTTTACTCGTATCCCTTCGTAGCAAATGAGGGTGGTTTCATACAAATAGAGGAAAACTATAATTCAGTGGCAGAGTACATAAGCATTTTATTTTGAGTAAAAAAATACGTAAATAACTCAAGTAAGCAACTTTGTCGGCTACACAAATAAATCAGTACTTCATTACAAACGAGAAGCGCCATTTGAGTTAAGTTCAATCTCAAAATCTAGATTTTCGCTGGTAAAAATGGTTCGGGATTGCCAATATTTATTAAGTCATCTTAATAAATATATAGAAACAATGAACGAGCCAGCCGCCTATACATTTCCCGGTTTTTCAACCCTCAGTAAAAAACCAGCAGTCAAAGAAATCACCGTAGACTTGACACCTATTGAAGCTTCAATGCTAGAAAAGTATTGCAACCAGACAGGCAAAGCAGCTACAGATGTGATCCTGGAGCTTATTCAAAAGTTATCCTGAACCTAACTTTTCACACCAACTCTGAAACGTTAGCGTCTACAAGCGTTGTTGTAGCTCAAGTATTCAATATACGATCTAGTACTCGACCAACCGAAAATTGCCGGGTTAAGGAAAGCACAGAAGCAGGGGGAAGCTCTGGAGTTCTAGAGCAGGGGGAGAACAATATTTTTTCTGCAAGCAACCCGTCAAAGTTCGTTTGGTAAATCACTAGAGAAAAGTAAAAGTTACAGATTGTAATCGCTATAATACCTGTAACTCTAAAACACAATGGAGAAAAAATCGCCTACTAGTATCAAAAAGGAACCAAGTGCTCATGCTACTCAGACGTCGTCACCGGCAACGCTCGAATCAGTTCCCGAATTACATCTGTAGCTGCTCTCCCTGTCTGCTCACAATACTTTTCTAGCTTGGAAGCCTCGTTTAATGCCAAGTTTACGGTGATTCGCTTGACTGCCCATTTTTTATTCATGGTAAAAATCTAGTTGTATTACACAAACTTCTGGAACACACAACAAAAATCTGCATTTTTTATATAAAATACAATTATGAAACAATATGAAGTATCTAGGCAACAAGGTTTACTTGAGCCAGAAAATATCTTTATTGTCACTTCGTGAATCGATTCCTTGCAGATTGTGTTAATTACTTACAGCATATCTCAGGTAACTGTGGCACACCATTTTTACAGACAGTTACATATGTATTTTTATAGGCAATTTCTGAATCATTTATAAGAGAATGTCTGAAAAGTTGTGGGGAAGTGATTTTAATTACACAACGTGCTTTAGCATCAAGCGAATCATGGCAACATAAATAAAAGCTTCGGTGGTTTCAGGCAGTACCTCATAATCCTTGCTCAGTCGCCGACAAATGCTGTCGATAATCAGTGCTTTTTCTCTACCGACAGAATACCGTTACGTGAGCTTTCTTACTTCTGAGATATCCTCTAAAGTGTATTGCATTTACCTGCAATCTCCTGTATGATCCTTTCAAGTTTCGTTATATGGTTTTAGACATCTTCAAAAAATGTCAAAGCCTATTCAGGACTGAATTTTTCCCATGAGTTTTGGAAAAAGCCATAGCGATCGCCCGTATACGCCCAACCAAGCTTCGCTTGGTTCCCTGAACTTCGTTCAGGGGAGGCACAAAGTGCCTCGGGCGTGGGGCGCGCCAAGGGCGATCGCATCAGCCAAGGGGCTAGGAACTGTTATTAAAATCTCTGCATAATCCAAATAAAAAAATGTGCAACCTAAGCCCTATACCTGCGGCACGGCTTGAGGCCGTTAGCGTAGCGTCTGTGCAGGAGATACGGACACGCTACCAAGAACAACAACGGGACTACGACTAATTAACGGGTAAGGGCTGTTTCCCGCTTGAAGGGCGGGAAACAACGTTGGATATTTTTTCCCATGTTCGTGCTTAAAGAATTGTTACAGCAAAAGGGTATTAACTCCTAACTTGCACATTTTAGAACCGTTATACAGTAAGGCTTTGAGAAATCTCAGAAAAATGTGCTTGTTTCATATTTTGCGGGAGCGTTAATCGCGCCCGTTGGGCGCTCACATCTTGCACCTGGAAAAATTAATGTCAAAACCACAACTACGTGCAAGGGGAATCAATCGCTGAATATCAAGTAAAAGAAGAGACACGACTATTTGAGGAAAAATAGATTCCTTAGCAGTTTGTATAGCCTCACCCCAATCAGGTGGTAATGGGAAGTGAATTTCCAGATAAGTCCAATGAGCTATGAGGTAAGCAGTAAGAGAAAGAATAAACCAACGATACATCCCAAGTAGAGTACCCTGACCAAAACGGTGTAAACCAAAACGATGCTTCGCAGTTTTAAACCATCCCTCAATCTGCCATCTACGCTTACCCCACCATTTAAGAGTAGAAGCTTTAATCGGTCTAGTAGACAAAACAAAACGCTTTTCCAGTTTTCCCTTGTCGCGCTTAAGGTAGTACCAAGACACGGTGACAGGAAATTTCAAACCGACCAAGCGCACTTGTTGTCCCTGTCGGTGTAAATGCCTTAAAACTCTTGCATCAACTAGCTTACGGTTAATCGCCAGACCTGTAACTGCATGATATTTCAGCTCGCGTACACCGTGGAGAAATTCCACACTACCAAAAGCTGTATCAGCCAAAATGACTACTTGAAAGTGTTTGGTTAGTAATTTTGGTAAACGTTTGACTAATTTCAACCCTAACTGTGCCTGTGAAGGAGTACCTTTACCTCTCCATACTCGGAAACTCCAAGGAATTCGCCATCTTCCGATTACCAAGTATAGCACCACCAGATGTAATCCCCTCTTACCGTTATAAACGGAGATTAAATTCTCAAACTCTTTAAATTTTCCACGTTTTTCAAGAGTTGTCAGGTCAACAATTACCTGTAAAAATGGTCTACGTCCTTGACCAGATTCAGATAAAGTCTTTAAAAT